>JBFHES010000045.1:0-20685 GCA_041584015.1 Bacteroidales bacterium | reverse complement strand
GCAATGTATTCGTTTAAGGAGTCTATGGTCGAAGCCAGAGTTTGCTTTAGGTTTTCTGATCTAAAAAAGTTTTGTTTACTTTCTGTAATGTCAGTTAATGAACCAATGATTGCTTTTGTTGCACCTTTCTCAACAATAGGCGATTCGTTTACTTCAACCCATCTGGTAGATCCGTCTTTATGAATTAACTCTACATCGTATAGTTTCTGTCGTTGGCCGGTTTTAATGGCTTGTTGGGTGCGTTCAAAGGCAACTTTGTTAAGTGGATTCCCCGAAATTAGTTCGGTCCAATTAACCATGGCCTCAATAGGGTTGTATCCTAAAAGTTCTTCAATTTGCGGACTAATGAATTGAATTTGTTGATTTGTATCGTGAATATAAAATACATTATTGCTATGCATAAAGAATGACTTGAGGTGACTCTCTGCAATTGCATCAACGCTTTTCTTATTTGCTTTCTCTTTATTTGACTTACCCATTTTAGCAACTTTTTGTGCTCTCACAGCTCCCTATCGTATCTTAAAGATAGTGGCATTATTTGCATGAGAGTTCGGTGAAAACTTCAATTGAATCTGGTACAATGTGTTTTACCTGCTTTTTTATTAATTGTAAAATTAAAAATATGTTCATTAGGTGTATACTCGAATGAATTATAAATAAGATAGAAACACATATTACTAATCGGTTTTAATATCCGTTTCACCTAGCTCAAGATATTGCTGGATCTTATTAAGCATTTTAGAGACAGAATAAGGTTTCGCAATAAAATCGTCACATCCGGCTTGTTCGCACTTGCGCCTGTCGCCGGCAAGAGCATAAGCTGTCTGTGCAATTATGGTAATTGATGGGTTGATTCCTTTAATTTGCTTGGTCGCCTCAATTCCATCCATTATTGGCATTTCAGTATCCATTAATACAAGCAGAATGTCGGAATGTTCCTTAATTAAATCTACGGCTTCCTTGCCATTCTTGGCTCTTATGAAGTTTAGGTTGGCTCTGTTAAGTACAATCTTAAGAAAATTGAAATTGGAATCATTGTCCTCGGCAACAAGAATGCGCTTGCCATTTAAGTTTGGAAAAGATTTTTTGGAGGTTTGCTTTGCTTTTGAATCTACCAAACAATTTAGCTTAAAATAAAAAGCACTGCCAATGCCCTTATCTGACTTCAGCCATATCTGTCCTCCAAGCGATTGTACTAGCCTTTTTGCGATAGAAAGTCCTATTCCTAATCCACCATTTTCGCGTGTCATATATTCTTCAATTTGTATAAATTCTTTGAAGAGTTTTTCATGATTGTCGGTGTCTATTCCGATGCCTGTATCTTTAACATAAAAGATGACCTTGCCTTCTTCATCAATATGATGGCCAAACTCGATTGAGCCTTCTTTTGTGAAAGTGATGGCATTGCGTATTAACTGTATGAATATTTTCTTAAGTTTAATTTGATCAGAATATACTAATGAATTAACGTTCTTTTCACCGGTAATTTGTACGGTTATATTTGTTTTTGATGCTGCGTTTATTTCATCTAGCGCAATTATTTTTAGCTCGCTGTAAAGTGGTGATAGCCTGAAATACTCCTTGTTTATTTTTAGTTCCTTTCCTTGAAGATTGCTAATTTCTAATATTTCGGAGACAATCTTTGATAGATGTGTTCCACTCTTGTTTATGAGTTTGGTCATTTCTTTAATCTCTTCAACAGAGTCCAGTTCTTCAATAAGCTCAGAGAATCCAATGACTGTGTTCAGCGGCGTGCGTAGCTCATGAGACATGGTCGCAAGAAAAGCTGCTTTTAGGTTATCAGATTCTTCGGCTTTGGTTTTAGCTTCAAGAAGGTTGGATTCAATCTTAATTCTTTCCGAATTATCATCAATCTTAACCATCACCTTCTTCTCTCCAAGAATGGTTAGAGGAATTGATGAGACATTAAAGTGCTTGGTTTTAATTTCATCATTATAGCTTGTTCTCAGCTTAATTGATTTATTTAATTGTGGAGTGTCTGTTTTAAAACTTTTAAACACCTGATTTCGGTATTTGCATTCTTTGCAGATTTCGGAATATCCACATCCATCTTTATTCGACATAGCGTTTACACAACCAAACGCTTCAAAGCCTCTCGATTGTCTGATCTTAGTTATTGGGAGATTGGCGGCTATTTCGCCAGCAGAGTTTATGTTTTCAATTTCAAATTTTTCGTTATAGAGAATAATATAGGATGGAATATTATCTAATACCATTGTAAGCCTTGCTTCCCGGTCAATGAGCCCTTGATTACTTGACTTGTAATTCTTGATTGTCTCAATTGTATTCAAGGTCTCATGGCAAATACATGTAAACAGCATGTTTGAATTACCCGTATGGTGTCCGATAACTTTGAATTTTAATTCATAATCTGAGTCCGTTTGTGGCTTGCAAATGATGTCAAATTCTATTGGTTCTGAATTTTTAATCTTTACGTCCGATCCTATATGCCAATCTCTATTTGCATGCGTAACTGCAAGAGCATCGTTGATATTACGACCAACAATATTTTCATTTTTGTAAAAGTCTGATAGTAGGTTCTCGCTTGCATAAAGAATAGTTCCATCACTATTATAATTGATTAGGTATGGAAATAGATTGTCCATGGCAGTTGATAAATCAGCTGATGGCTTCTTATTTTCTTTTTTCATAAGCACTCGCAACAATTATTAAGGATTTAAGCTTACGATGGAGCATTGTTAGGGTTGCATTTTTCTTTGTAATTTATAATCATTATAGGCGACCATCCCAAGCAAAGCCATAGTGAATTTACTAATTTTATTTCAAAATATTTCCTATGGACGTTAAAAGCCACAAGCTAACAAAAAAAATGAAGATATTCACTTATATTTTTATCTAAATAGTAGTGTTGCTGCTTGTATTTTCATATGGTTTACCAGATTCGGAAATTGCTCATTTACCTGCTATTAATCAAGTAGGTGATATATATCCAGAAGAGGAAAGTGGTTGTTTGTCGTGTCATAAGCAAATTGCACATATTCGTTCTAATGAGAGTGGAATGATGCAGGCTATCTATGCGGAGGGAACAAAAGTTGGTGATCCTAACGGATGTACGGTTTGTCATGCTGGAAATGTTTCTGAGGAGAAGAATAAGATACTAGCCCATAAAGACATCATTCGTTACCCATCGTCAATGTGGGTTAATGAGCGAACCTGTGGCAAGTGTCATGAGGAGTATATATATGCTATGAACAGGAGTTTAATGCAAACCGAAGCAGGGAAAATTCAGGGAGCAATCTGGGGGTGGGGCGCTACAACTGGTTATAAGGCAATCTATGGAAACTACACAATTAAAGATGAAGATGGTAAGAAACCGATTATTGGAAACGAGGTTTATGCTAATTATCTAAAAGGTCTGCATGAAAAGCATGATTATGCATTTCCCGATTCGCTGGAGCTATTACCAAAAACAGATTTAAGCTCGCTCACGGAACATCCTGAGAATGCTGTGTACACCTACATACGTGGAGAATGTCAGCGTTGCCATATTGGTGTAAAGGGAGCCAAACGTCGTGGTGATTATAGAGGGATGGGCTGTTCTTCTTGTCATATTCCTTACAGCGTGGAAGGATATTACGAAGGCAACGATATGAGTATAGACAAAACAGAGGCCGGGCATCTTCTGATCCATTCTATACAAGCAACACGTGAAGCAAAAGTGAAGACACAAACTACAGAATATTCAGGGATACCAAGTGAAGAATGCACGGCATGTCATAACCGAGGCAAAAGGGTTGGCGTTTCCTTTCTCGGAATAATGGAATCTGCTTATAGCTCACCTTGGACTGAAGAAGGTAATAAGCAACGAAAGTTACACGGAAAGAATTACCACTATATTCGGGAGGATGCACATCATAGCCTGGATAGTCGGGATGGTAATCCAAAGGGCAGATTGTTGTGCCAGGATTGCCACACCACTGCCGATGTGCATGGCAATGGCAACATACACGGTACTACACTAGCTGCGGTTGAAATTGAATGCTTTGATTGTCATGGCACTCCTGATAAATTCCCATGGGAACTACCATTGGGTTATGGTGAAGAATTTGACTTAGAGATTTTAGACCGCGGGCGTGGCATAACTGATGAATTATTAATTCAACAGAAAAAATTTGGGAAAGTGTATCCTCAAGAAGATGGCTATATACTTACCGCCAGAGGAAATCCTTTTGGGAATGTAGTGCGCAGAGGTGATAATATAATCGTGAATACTGCCGGAGGACAAGAATTTAAGGTGCCCGTGCTAAAGAATGTTGTGAACGAAGGTGACTGGGATGAAAACGTAAATGCTTATACCGCAATGGTTGGGGTTAAGGAGCATATGAAGAATATGGAGTGTTATGCTTGCCATAGCACCTGGGCTGCCCAATGTTATGGTTGTCACGTAAAAGTTGATTTTTCAAAAAAGGTAAGATCTAAGGACTGGGTTAAGTGTGGGAATAAACATTTTGATAATGGTGAAACATCCGAATCGGATTCCAATGTGGATACAGAAATGATGCCTGGCAAATCATATGAAGGAAGAAGCTATCTTAGATGGGAAGATCCAATACTGGGAATCAATGGTGAGGGACGCGTAAGTCCTTTGATTCCGGGTTGTCAGCAAATAACAACCGTAATAGGTGAAGATGGTGAAATACTTGCCCTTAATAAAATTTGGAGAACCCCGCCAGGAATGGAAAATGGAGGGGAGGCAGGACAGCTTGGTACGGACGTTACCCCTGCACAGCCGCATACCATTGGTAAGAAAGCACGAGCATGTGTCTCTTGTCACGCGAATCCGAAAACTCTTGGCTATGGAATAACAAATGGGGAGTTTAGAAAAGGATATGAACAGGATATCTACAAAGATATTAGCGCTGCTACTGGCGAACGCTTGGCCCAAAGATCTACACCGCAAATTAATGCCATTCCTGAGATGTTAAATGATTTATCGCAGATTGTAACCAGAGATGGTAAACAACTACAAACCGTTGGGCACCACTGGATGCTGTCTGGCCCGCTTACACAATATCAACGCGAAAAAATGGAGCGTGTCGGAGTTTGTATTTCCTGCCATCAGGATTTACCAGATGGCAATGTATTTTTAACATCCTTGACAACGATAGGCGATAAACTAAATTTAGCACCGTATACAGACGCAGATCATAGCAAACTGTTGAATAGAGATATTAATCTGGTGGCAATAGTTCAGATACTATTACCTATCGCTTTTGCACTGCTAATCGCGTATTACATCTTTAGGCGACGAATAAAGAAAAGGAGAAGACGATATTATTAATTAATGCTAACTATTAATTTGTTTTTGAAGTTTTGCAATTGTGTTCTTCAGCTCTTTAATACGAAATTCTCTGCCAACAAATAAATCGTTAAACTTTTCGAGTTGTTTGTTCATTTCAAGTAGTTCCTTATTGCCTTTTGTTAGTTCTATATTCTTTAACTCCAGCTCCTGAGTTCGTTCATTAACCTTTTGTTCCAGGTTCTTTTTAATTTCGGTAAGCTCGTTATTTGCCTTATTTAATGTTTCAGATTGTTCGCGCCTGTAGGCTAAAGATTCATGCAGTTTTGCTTGAATTTGCCCAATGGCCAGAATTAATAGAATGGCCATGAAGATAAAAATCAGAACCATCACTATCCATGAAATAACATGTGTGTTACTTTCCTTAATTCCTTCTGAAACAACAAGCAGCTGGCTTGAGAATAAATAAGCACCTATGCCGTTTGCAAGAACGCAAAGACCTAATGTGAAAAAGCCAAAGCGCGATCCAAGAAGCAAGGTTGATAAAGCAATAATTGTTACAAATATCATTAAGGTACCACCAAAAAAACCTTCGTTGTACATTATCTGACAGCCAAACAAATAACTCACCATCATTAAAACAACGGTTGTGAACGTTTGTGAGATGCGGTTTCTAAGAATGAAAATGATAATGAAAATGAAATAAAGACTAAAGTACAATAAACCCAATGTGCTATTCACAAATTTATCATACTCTATTGCCGCTAACGAAATTGTGATGAAACCGAATGTTATTACAATACCAAGTATTAGGTTCAGTATTCTTTGCTTTTCTTCGTTAAAGGAAGTCCTGTTGCTAGTTTGGTTTAAACTATTTCGTTTAAATAGCTTCTTAATCATAGGATATAGAATAGTTTGATGTATAAATGACGTAAAAAAAAAGCATTTATCAAAAGATGCGGTCATGATCTTATACGCTTGATAAAGTTTAAAAGATGATTAAATTTGCTTTCATCAAAGGTTTTAATTCTATTTCAAAAATCACTCATTTATAGCACACCATTAGTTTTTTGGTGCGTCTGTAGATTCAATAATTACCAATTTAGGTTGATATGAAACAATATTACTTGCTTATTATTTTTGTTATAGTTGCAACTGGATTAAGATCACAAGAAAATGTCGGTGGCGACATGGCCTTGGTAGGTTTTGAAGATTCATCGAATGTAATTACTGCCATAAATGAATCTTATATCCATTCATACCATACTTCAGAGGGCTTTATGATAACCAAAGCTGATGGCTCGGTGGTACACTTTTTTCGGCTAGATGCTGGCGAAAAAAGCAATCATGCACGTAACCGGGGACAGATTGTGAAAAGGGTAAGTGCCAATAATGGTAAAGATTGGGGAATTATTCAAACCGTCTATAATAATCCGGCTTACGACGACAGAAACCTTTATGGAGCATTAATAGGGCAAGATTCTATTGTGATGTTCTTTCGAACCTATGATGCTGAAAAGCGTAAATCAATAGGTTTAAATTATATGCATAGCTTCGATGGTGGCTATACCTGGTCAGACCCCCAAATATTCTCAACGAGAAAGGACCTTAATTTTGGGACGCATAATCCTATTTTTGTAACAGGTAAGGGATTTATGATGTCGTGTTATAGTCCTTATTACCTGCAACTAGTTTATTCAAAAGACGGTATTAGTTGGACTGACAGTGAAGATTATGTATGGGATTATCGTAGCGATAGTACTTATGCTATTTCTGAAGCTTGCTTTGCCTTTGCAGGTGAGGGGCGAATAATTGGCTTGATTCGGAATTTATCAACCCAGATGGGAGCGACAATGTATCAGGTTTGGTCAGACGATTACGGTGCGTCGTTTTCTGAACCAAAGCTCACGAATATTGCGGCACCGTTTTATGCTCCAGCACCTTTAATATTTTACGACGAAGCACATGATGACCTATGGGTGATTGCTACTGATAGAAGAAACTTGAATAGCAGAGCGCTGGAACCAAGGTACAGTCAGCTATGGATTTATCGAGATAAGCCAAAGAATTTAACAAAGATGCCAGGGCGTTTTCATCTATTGAGTAAGTATGACCGCTTATTAAACACAGATTACCGGTTGTATGGATACCCGAGCAAAACTCAGCTGAGCAATGGCGACTATCTGGTAATGTTTACAGATTCCTACAGAAAACGGAATAAGCTGGAAGGAGCCAATTTTTATCAGTTTACAATTGCGTATAAACAATAATGAAAAGTACTTTGATTAGCACTAAAAATATTTAATATTTACAGATCTTAATTTATTATTGAAGTATAGATGGAAGTAAATTATTTTGAATTGATAGGAGAGAAGCATCTCAAACAATTAATAAAAGATTTTTATGTTGGCGTAGGCTCAGACGAACTGCTTAGACCAATGTATCCCACGCATTTAGAACCAGCTGAAGAACGCTTGTTTTGGTTTATGCAGCAGTTCCTTGGCGGACCACGCACTTATAACGAGAAACGCGGACTGCCTCAGCTACGGAAGCGTCACTTCCATTTTCCTGTTGATGAAGCAGCACGTAACAGATGGCTTGAACTAATGTTAGCCGCAGTTGATGAAAACCCAATGGACCCTTTTGCAAAAATCTATTTGCGCCAGTATTTCACCGATACAGCTACATTTCTTATAAATAAGAGAAGTTAGCAAGACCGTTGATCTTTTCGATTTCTTTATTGACTAATTAAGAAGATTGCAGGACGCTTATGCAAATTTGGTTTATTATGTTTCCACTGCGCTACTGTCTTTGTTTGAATCATCTCGGTTTCAAGAGTAATATCTACCGCGACACAAACTTTGGTATTGGCTGCACAAGTTGCAATTATATCATCAAAAAGATGGTTGTTTCTATACGGTGTTTCAATGAAAATTTGGGTAGACCTTCCGCGTGAAGTTCTGCGCTCTAGTTCTTTAAGTGCTGCAATTCTGTCGGGCTTTGGGATTGGCAAGTAACCATTAAATCCAAAGTTTTGCCCGTTAAGTCCGGAAGCCATTAGCGATAAAAAAATAGAGGATGGTCCAACAATGGGCACCACTTTATATTCTCTTTGCTGGGCCATGGCTACAATATCAGCACCCGGATCAGCAATACCAGGACAACCTGCTTCAGACATTAGACCAATGTTCCGATCCTTACCAAGCGGTTTTAGAAATGTAGATAACTCCTCCTTAGTGGTACGTTTGTTAAGTACATAAAACTGAAGGTCATCAATTACAATTGATTTTTCCACTTTCTTTAGGAAACGACGCGCGGTGCGTTCATTTTCAACGATAAAGTGCTTGCAGTCCATTATAGCAGTATGTATGGTTGCTGGTAGCACTAGTTCCCAAGGCGTGTCACCAAGGGTTGTTGGGAGTAAATATAATTTGCCAGCCACTTATATTGATTTTAGTTGTGAGATTATTTCTGTTGGATTTTCTGCGCTGAAAATGTAATTGCCAGCAACCAGGACGTCAGCACCAGCATCAAATAGTAATTTGGCATTGGCACCGTTTACGCCTCCGTCAATTTCAATAAGAGTATCCGATCCAGATTCAACTATCATTTCTTTTAGTTCCTTTACTTTTTTATAGGTGCCTTCAATGAATTTTTGCCCCCCAAATCCAGGATTTACCGACATGATTAAAACAAGATCGAGTTCGGCAATAATCGGTTCAAGCAGAGATACAGGAGTATGTGGGTTTAAAGAAACTCCGGCTTTCATTCCATGCTGTTTAATATTCTGAATAGTTCTATGCAAATGCGTACATGCTTCGTAATGTACTGTTAATATATCGGCACCTGAATTTTTAAAATCTTCTACATAGCGATCCGGATCAATGATCATAAGATGCACATCAAGAAGCTTGCTTGCTTTCTTGTTTATTGCCTTTATGACAGGTATTCCAAAGGAAATGTTCGGAACAAATACACCGTCCATAATATCTAAATGAAACCAATCAGCTTCACTATTATTGATCATTGCGATATCGGCATTCAAATTTCCAAAGTCGGCAGATAAGAACGAAGGAGAAATTAATTTTTGACTCATAGTATCAGGTTTTATATGCTGCAAAAGTAACATCTGATTATTGATATTCATGTACAAATCGAAAAAATCGAAGACCCTGTTAAAGATTGAATGGTTTGGTATTAATTTTTAATAATTTCGCGATTCAAATTTTTAGCAAATATTATATTGACATGAAGATTGGAATAATAGGTGGTTCAGGTATCGACAATAAAGAATTTTTTAGTGAGTTCAAAGAAATTGAGGTAACCACCAAATATGGCGCGCCGAGTTCTGTTATCAAATCAGGCATAATAGAAGGAAAGGAAGTGGTGATGATTATCCGCCACGGGAAAGGTCATACCATTACACCAACATATGTTAACAACAGAGCAAATATCCTTGCTTTTAAAGAGCTTGGTGTTACTCATATATTGGCCACCACAGCTGTTGGCTCGTTACGAGAAGAAATTGGACGAGGTGATTTTGTAATCGCTGATCAGCTAATTGATTTTACAAAGTTTCGAAAAAATACTTTTCATGATGATTTTATTAATGGAATGCAGCACGTCTCATTTGCTGATCCATTCAATGAGCAGATTCGATCTAAATTAATTGAAGCTTCAAGCAGTTTATCGTTCAGACACCATACATCGGGCACTATAGTTAGCATTGAAGGGCCGCGTTTTTCTACACGTGCTGAATCCAATATGTTTCGTTTATGGGGTGCTGATATTATTAATATGACAACAGGACCTGAAGCAGCGCTTGCGATGGAGGCCGGTATTCAATATGGAGTTGTTGCAATTAGTACTGATTATGATTGTTGGAAAACAGATGAAGAGCCTGTTACTTTTGAAGCGGTGATAAAAATATTTGGTGAAAATGTGCTGAATGTCATTGACCTTTTAAAGCATACAATCAGAATTATGTAGCTTAACAATTAACAGAAACAGGACTTAGTTCTGGTCCTTTTTAAACGGATTGAATTTGTATAATAATCGGTTTTTGGCGGTGATTATTTTAATATGCCCAGTTTGAAAGGCTTCGTAGTTAAACTCAACACCATATGAACTGACCAATGGAGAGGGGAGCTCAATTTCTATTTCATGAAAACCATTTATAGGTATGGTCGAAACCTTTCTAACACTTCCGCTTATTTGCCCAAACTCGAGGTAAGGATAAGCATCTAAAGTAACAATAGCCTGTTGCCCGGTTTTTACACTACTTACATCTTGAGATTTAATTTTCGTTATGCCAATAATGGTATTAATCTGATCAGGAAGGATTGTGTAGAGCAATGTTCCTTTTTCAATATATTGGTGTTTGTTTATTTTTTTGTTCAAATGAATAGTGCCTTGTTGAAAATTGATGATTTCGATCTCTTGGTTGCCCTGTGAATTTATCAATTGCCTCATCACCACCTGACCTTGGATAAGCTGCTCTTTATCATTTATTGAAATCGATGTAATTCGTCCGTCATGCGACGCAAAATACTGTTCAGGTCGTGGCTCAGAGCTTAAAAAAAACTGATCGGATTCAATAACTTCTGGATATTTGAAAAAGTAACTGCCAATTAGAATGCTTGTAATGGAAATGAAAATCACCGAAATTCCATAGCGGATGATCCACTTTGGAACTTTACCCATGACTTCTTGCATTTCGCGGCTTCGTATTTCCAAATTTTCCTTCTTCATTAGTTTCCTAGTTCCAATTGGTTCTTTACTAATTCGTAATAGGCTCCTTTTCTACTTGCTAAATCCTTATGGTTTCCTTGTTCAATTATTTCACCATCACCAAGTACAATAATATTGTCAGCATTTTTTACTGTACTTAATCGATGGGCCACAACAATGGCTGTCCTATTCTTAAAGAACTCAGAAAGGTTTTCCATGATCATTTTCTCATTATTTGCATCAAGCGCATTTGTGGCTTCATCAAAAAATAAATAGTCTGGATCTTTATATACTGCTCTTGCTATCAAAATTCGTTGCTTCTGGCCTTGACTTAATCCTTGACCGTCTGATCCGATCTTGGTGTTAACGCCGAGCGGTAAACCATCAATAAAAGACTCAATGTTTGCTATCTGAATTGCTTCCAACAATCGGCCTTTGTCAATATTATCAACACCAGGTGCAATGTTTCCGGATATTGTATCATTAAATATAAAGCCATCTTGCATCACAACACCGCAATGTTGCCTGTATACTGATTTTGAAATACCTTCAAGGGGGATTACTCCAATATTGATGGCACCTTTGGTTGGTTTGTAAAACGCAAGTAGTAATTTAATAAGTGTTGTTTTACCGCTACCCGACATTCCAACAATAGCAGTTGTTTTGCCTTTTGGAATTAGCAGATTAATATTTTTCAGCACAAACTGCGAGTGTGGTCCATCGTATTGGAAAGCGAGATCGGTAATGCTTAAATCTTGCGTCTCACTTGGTAATAACTCCTTCTTGTCGTCTGATTCTTCGTTGTCTTTGTCATGAATTTCACCAAGCCGTTCTAGGCTAATTTTTGCATCCTGTGTCGCATTGAAGAATTGCAGCATCTGATTAATGGGACTATTTAGCTGTCCGATAATATACTGCACGGCCAATAGCATACCCAAGGTCATGTTGCCATCAACAACAGCTTTAGCCGCAATAAAGGTAATAAGTATGTTTTTTACTCCATTTATGAAAGTTCCGCCTGCTGTTTGGTATTGTTTCAGCGCCAGGTGTTTAACATTGACTTTGAATAATCGGGCTTGAATGTCTTCCCATTCCCAACGCTTTTGTTTCTCACAATTATTTAACTTTATTTCCTGCATACCATTTACCAGTTGGTAAAGTGCAGTTTGATTCTTTGCCATTTGCGAGAACCTTCTCCAGTCCAGTTCTTTGCGCTTCGATAAGAATAGATAAATCCAGAGGGCATAAATAGAACTACCAACTAAGAAGATAAGAAATATGGTAAGGTTGTAATTTGCCAGAACTATTCCGAATATCACCAGGTTAAACATTGAGAAGAGGATGTTCAATGTGCTTGAGGTTAAAAAACTCTCAATGCGTTTGTGGTCTCCAATACGTTGAATAATATCTCCTAAATGTTTTGCATCGAAAAATGAGAGTGGCAACTTCATTAATTTCACAAGGAAGTCAGAAATGAGAGATACGTTTATTCTCGTTCCTAAATGAAGTAAGATCCAACCCCTAATCATGTCAACCGACATTTGACTAATAAACAATACCAGTTGTGCTAAAAGCACCAGATTGATGAAAGATAAATCTCTATGGCTGATACCATAATCAACAATGGATTGAGTAAGGAATGGGAAAATTAACTGCAGTAAACTTCCAAAAATCATTCCCAGTACCAATTGAAAAAGCAAACCTTTGTAATTTCTCAGATAGGAGAAGAGAAACTTAAAGCCTGATTTGTTTATTGCCGAGTTAGGTGTTGTTTCTTGCTTTTTTAAATTAGGTGTAGGTTCCAATACAAGACATAGTCCTTGCTTTTTATCGTCAACAATGGTTTTAGCCCAATTTTGAATAAACTCTTTCTTAGAAATTTTTAATAAGCCAAATGCAGGATCTGCAATATGAATTGTATCATTTTTAATTTTATGAACTACTACAAAATGATCTTGCTTCCAGTGGACTATGCAGGGTAATGGAATATCATTAGCAAGGCGATTGAAATCAATGCGAATGCCCAGTGTTTGAAATCCAATTTGTTCAGCTGCATCAGATATCCCGAGAAGGGATACTCCATGACGGCCAGCAAAAGTTAGCTCCCTAAGGTATTGCAGTGAATATTCATGTCCATGAAACTTAGCAATCATCCTAACACAACTAGGACCACAATCCATAGTGTCTAATTGTTTGTAGAATGGAAATTTAGCCATGCTTTTAGGCGTTTTGCTTTACAGCAAGATTAACGAATTTTAAGAAGTATCTAATAAACTCTGTATAAAAGTTATTCCCATAGTAATTCACAGTTTAAAAACTGGACATAAAAAAACCAAGTCTCAAAATGAAACTTGGTTGTCTTGTCATACTAAATCATCTGACTCAACGCTTAAATGTTGTCTGGATCAAAAAGATCATCATCGTCGTTAAGATCTTTATGAGCAATTTCCCAGTCTCCCTTTTTTGTAGGAGGAGGTGGTGGAGGATCTTCTCCGCCTCTAACTTTGAGAAGCTCTTCAGCATTTAGAACATAAAGTTCTTCAGTGATAAGATTGGCTACTGTTCTCATGATAAATAAAATTTATTGATGAATAATACACCAAATGGTGTTTTTATTTTTCGGTATCTTTTTCTGAACTTATCCGTAATACTGGTCAGTTTTGTAGAATACTGCATCTGACTGTCAATGGTCAAATGAAGCTAAACAATGATAGAAAGTGAAGGGAACAGCGTTGAAGCATCAAATAAAGTATCAATTCAAATTTGGCTATCTGGCGAAAATTTGTTGCTATCTGTCTGTTATCCTATTGTTTAATTCTACTTTAGTGATTTCCAAAGAACGCTTGTTACTTGTTAATGTAACTAATGATAAAACAAATATAGAATTATTTATTAACAATGTGCATAATATTGTTAATAAATCTGGTATAGATTTAAATGATGTGTGGGTAAGATCTAACTTTAAGTCTATGGGAAATAGTTCTTCCCCTGAAACATTTTATGAAGAACCTAAATTAGAAAGACAACATCAAAAAGAGACAATCTATGCGGTTTCATCAACTGACTCTCTTGAAATAATTGCTTTGAATTTACTTGATTCAATCGAAAGCCTTTATCAATCGAAAGCCTATCAGTCCAGTCAACAACTAGCAGAACGTTTGATGTCCGAGCATAACTATGAGGTATTTGACTCGATAAGATACGAAGCAAATTTAAAGTCTGGATTATCTAATTATCGCTTAAGAAATTTCGATGATGCAGTAGAAAATTTTCAAAATGCGCTTGCCTTAATTAAGAAAGGTTCATTCAATTCTGCGAATTTTTCAAGTATGATTTATCGCAATATTTCTTTTTGCCATCGAAAACTTGGTAATACAGAGCAAGAAATTAGGTGTTTGCAGAATGCCGTAGATCAATATGAAATTTTAGGCCTTGAAGGTTATAAAGTCCTAGGTGGACTTCAGCATCAACTTGCCTCAGCCTTGCTGGAAGAAGGATTTATTCCTGAGGCATTAATCTACTATTCTATGGCAGAGGAAAATTACATTGCATCTTCCAATGAAAAGAGACTTTTGAGAGTTTACTCAAAAAAATCCTACATATATAGGGAATTAGGAGATTATATTAAGGCTCGTAATTATTCTGAGAAGATACTTTTTATTCTGAAAAATAGAAGAATACAATATGCGCGTGAAGTATCCGAGGCAACCTATGCTATAGGAATCAGCTATTTTATGCAAGAGCAGTTTGATGAAGCTATTCCATATTTTTACGATGCTATTAAGGTTGTTGGAGGGAAAGGGAATATAGCATCTTCCTGTTATGAGTATTTATCTTTAGCTTTCCTGGCTAAAAATGAATCAGACCAAGCTTTTAATTATTTTCAAAAGGTAATTAAATTGGTAGCAAGCAAAGAGCAACCAAGTCGTGTTGATATCGGATCATATATGAACTTTGCGGTGGCATTGCAGGAGACAGGTGAGAGTGATAAAGGACTTGAATATTTTCAATACGCTCTAGCACTGGCCGAGCAACATCTAAGGGCTGATGATCCTGTTCTGTCAAAGATTAATAGAAATATTGGAGAGTATTATTTTGTGCATGCGCGTGATGAATTGGCCTTGGATTATTTTTACAAATCAATCATCGTTTATTCCGAAGATTCAATGAGCAATGATATGTACAAAGTGCCCAACTTCCCTGCTAAAAATTTAGGCTTAGATTTAGTTAGTGGTCTTAAGAAAATTGGTTTGGCATTTTATCGTAAATATTACCATGGAAATGGCGATGTGGCTGATTTAAAAGCAACTTTGGATTATTATGAAAAATCCTTAGAGGTGGTTGATGCTGTGAGGTATAATATAAGTGATGAGGAAAGTAAGTTAATTCTGTCGTCCAACGAAAAGGATACCTACACAAAATCAATTGAAGTTGCCAATAGCATGTACGATTTAACCGGAGATGCAATTTATAGAAATAAGTCATTTGGGTTTGCAGAACGCTCGAAAGCGGTAAATCTATTAGCTGCAATAAGAAATGTTGGTGCAACAAAAGTTGCTGGTATATCAGACAGTCTTTTGGAAATTGACAATCAAATACAATCGGAAGTTATTGCACTTAAAAAGGAGTTATTCGAAGCGCGCAAGGCTGGTGCAAATGGCACTGAGGTTAAAGATCGTTTGTTTGATAAAACAAATGAATACGAGGCTTTTGTGAAGAAGCTGGAGCAAGAAAATGAGAGCTACGAAAAGCAAAAAAATGATTTAAAAGTATTAAATTCTACAGAGATTCAGAAGCAAATTAATCCTGGTGAATTATTTGTTGAATATGTTATTACCAATAATAAGTTAGTTACTTATGCAATTTCGAATTCATCTTTTAGAGCATATTCGAATCCAATTGATTCAGTTTTTTTGAATGATATAGACCTAATAGTAAATGCTACTACCAAAATTAATTTTGCCACTCACAAGAAAAGTGATTTTATCAATTATGTTAACGCCGCTTATCGTTTGTACAAGTTATTAATTGCTCCGCTGGAGTTAGAGTTTAAATTTACTAAACTTATTATCACTCCAGATGAGATGCTTTCCTATGTGCCATTTGAAATTTTAGTTACCGAAGACCCCGACCAATTACGATTAGATTACAGACTATTACCATATCTTATTAAAAAATATACCACATCTTACGCATTTTCTGGTACCCTATTGTTTGAAAATGAAACGACCCCAATTGATGGGGTTCCTGAAATAATGGCATTCGCAGCTAATTATGAGCATTTTGATGACTTAAATGACGACAAGTATAAGAATGTTGCTCCATATGCTAAAATGCTTATTCCTCTTGATAAGGTTGCTTACGAAGTAGATGAGATTTCCAAGCTTACAGGAGCAAAGGTATATAGAGCAGAAAATGCTACCGAAGATAATTTTACGAAGCATCATCAAGAATTTGATATACTTCATTTAGCCATGCACACCATCATTGAGAACACAGATCCTATGTTTTCTAAATTGGCTTTTACGCCAACTAACGAATCTTTGGGTGATGGCTTTTTAAATACCTATGAAATTTACTCCTTGCCAATGACGGCACAATTAGCAGTGCTAAGTGCATGTAATACAGGTGATGGTAAGCTACGAAAAGGGGAAGGGGTTATGAGCTTTGCGCGAAGCTTTTTCTATTCAGGTTGTCCGAGTGTAATAATGACGCTTTGGCCAGTTGAAGATAAGGCGGGATCTGGCTTGATGATTGACTTTTATGCCTCAATGGTTGAAGGAGCAAGTATAAGTAATGCCTTAAGAAACTCTAAATTAAAATATTTAGAGCAGGCAGATCCGCTTAGGTCTCATCCGTTCTTTTGGGCAGGATTTGTAAGTATTGGACAGGATCAACAACTATATAAAAATGAAACGAGTAAATTGTATTACCTCTTTGGCTTGTTGTTAATTCTTCCAATTTTATGGTATTTATTCAGAAAGGGTAAGTAATCAACTTAAATCTTATTCTTATTTTCGAATTGTTTTAGTTTGTCTTTCAATTCCTTTATTCTAAACTCTCGCCCAACAAATAGGTTGTGATACCTTTCAAGCGCTTTATTTTTTTCTGTTAGTTGTTCATTTTTAGTTTGGATTTCTTTTGTTCGCTCAAGTATCTTTTGTTCGAGACTTTCTTTAAGCTTTCGTAGTTCTGTTTCTGCTCTTTTTCGCTGAGAGATATCAATGGTAACACCTATGGTTCCTATTATTTTATCAGCCTTAAATAATGGATGAACTGTAAAGAGTGCTGCAAACTCTTTTCCCGATTTTCTTATTAGTGTGGTTTCTCCCTGAAATCCTTTTAACCCTTTTTTCAGAAGATCTTGCATACGAGGGAATTCTTTTACATCGGTCTGCCTATGCAGTACTTCAACTTTTTGCCCTTTTATTTCTTCTAGCTTGAAACCAAATATTTTTTCTGCTCCTGGACTAAAGTCGGTAACGATGGTTTCCTCTCCGCTGAGGTCGGTAATTACAAACCCAATGTTGTCGGCAGCCTCAAATATTGCTCGAATGTGATGATCTTTCTCCTGAAGCTTGAGGTTTAAATCTCTTGATTCATCAATCATGTGATTAATTGCTGTACCAATTTTCTTTAGTTCTTTAAGCTTAATTGAGTTGGTGTCAATCCTATTATTGGTGTGAGCAGCAGACTGTAGAAAATTAGTTAATATTTTAATTTGTGTAACTAATCTCCTGTTAATGCTTCGCACAACCAACCAGGATATTAAGGCAACGAGCAGCAATATTATAAAAGTAAAGGCTATTTCTTTTCGCGAGTCAGAGGTAAATTGTTCTTGAATTTGAGCAATCTCTTTATCTGGAGTTGTTACATAAAATCCGGCCCCAATTATCCAATTCCAGTCTTTAAAGCCTTTCATGTAAGAAAGCTTAGGTTCGGGCTTGTTCGATTCAAGTGGTTTAAACAAATATTCCATGAATTGCCCATCATTGCTGTTATAAGCTGCTAACTCAATATCAAATAGTCGTTTGCCCGTAGGATCGGTTAAGTTTAGCAGGTTGATAGTGCCCTTTACAATTTTACCATCAAAAAGTAAGGCTTTGCCATCGGTTTGATTTATGAATATATACCCTCCATATTTGATAGAGTAATCTTGCGCAAAAAGAAGAATTTGTTGTTGAATTGAGTCAACAGGGCTATGCTCCATGCTTGACTTGAGAAAATCTATATGATAAATAATCTGGTTTACTTCGTTCTGGAGATATTCTCGCTGGCTTTGTTTATAATTTGCTTTTTGTAGCTCTATTCTGCTTTCCAGATCGGCAAGTTCATGAAAATACCAAACAATACTTAAACTGACTATAACTGCAAGCAGCACAGCGTTCATTATGAATAAAAGACCACGTTTGATACTGATTGTCTTCTTATCTTTCATATTGATAGCTGTCTGTTAAAAGGTTTCTATTCACTTTTGTTATCTAATTGGTCCTTGAGTGACTTTATATGATCTTTTAATTCTTTTACTCTAAATTCTCTTCCAACAAAAACATCATTCATTCTTGCCAATTGCTTATTTTTTTCCTCGAGTTGCCTGGTCCTGTTCTGAATAAGATCTTCCAGATTGTTTTTATACTCTTCCAGTTTATTATTTGATCTTAAACGCTCAATTTCCGCTGTAATCCGATCGGCAAATATGGCAAAAATTATCTCAGCTTCTTTCTTTATGTTTAAGGGTTTTGAGTGCATCAATACAATAAGACCAAGTGCGTTTTTATTGTTATTGGAAAACAGGGGAGCCCCCATAAATGATTCAATGTTTAATTTGCCAAGTAGCTGGTCATCAGGGAAAAGTTCTTGAACATTTTTTGGATAGAAACGAGTTGTTTTCCCAAGAATACTTTCAGATGGAGTATTGGCTATTTGATAGCTAAATGGCTCCATTATTTTGCCATGGCCTACACCGCCAATGATATCAATGCCGGTGCCCTCGCTGTTTATTTCTCCCAGATAAGCATAATCTGTATTAAATGCTTGCGAAAGATAACCGGCAATATTGGTGTAGAGGTCTTTCCCAGATAATTTTACAAATGATTTTGCTACCAATTGTAATGCTTGTTCTGTATTTTTCTTTTCCGTTATATCTTCTGCAACCTTAATGAAGTTTATTATTTTACCATCATTATCCAGGATTGGTGAAATAGATGCTGATTCCCAATAAATATCTCCGTTCTTCTTTTTATTAATAAACTCTCCTCTCCAGGTTTCGCCACTGCTAATTTTTTTCCAAATGTTGCTATAATAGTTCTTGTCAAGAATGCCGGAGCTTAGCACACTTACGCGCTCGCCTATTAGTTCTTCAACTTTATAACCTGTTATATCTTCAAGTATTGGATTTGCATATTCAAGACAGCCATTGATATCAGTAATCATAATTACTGTAGGGCTTTGTGTAACGGCTGTTGATAGCTTCCTAATTTCGTTTAGGTATTTCTTTTGATCAGTAATATTTCTAACAACACCAATGAATGCTTGCTCTCCCTTATATGTAATGTTTGAGATAATGAATTCGCAATCTAGTTGATCTCCATTCTTACAAATTATTCTTGCCTCGTAGTTGGCCGGCGCTGTTTCCCCTAATAGTCGTTTCTTGTGTATTTCTTTTACGTTTGCAAGATCGTCTTTGTGTATCAAGTCGAAAATGTCGTATTTGTTGATATCGTCTTGACTGTATCCGGTTAGTTCAAAGCTTTTGTGATTGGCAAAAAGAATATTTCTTTGCTTATAGATGAAGATTCCATCAAAATTTTTCTCTATTACTGTCTTGTATCTTTCTTCGCTATCCAAGAGCGCTTGCTGGGTTTTCTTTTGTTCAGTTATATCACTTGAAAAAGTAAATATGAGTTCCTTACCTTGTATGTTTACCTTCTTTGCGTTAATACTTATCCAAAGGTTCTGACCATGCTTGTGCTTTATTTCAGTTTGAAAATTAGTAACTTGGTCGTGTATCTCTAACTCGGTCATCAGAGTTTGCCAATGCCATTTCTCTTTATAAAGATCTACATCCTTCATTAGCATTAGTTCGTCGAGAGAATAGCCAACAACCCTGGTAACAGCTTCATTAGCGCTGTAAAATTTTCCTTTTTTATCCGTTAATGTGATGCCAACATTGGCGGCTTCAAAAATGGTTTTATACTTAGCTTCACTTTCAACTAAAGCAAGTCTGTTTTTTTTGCGTTCGCCAATATCCCGAACTACGCCAAGAACTGCAACTTTATTATTAAAATTAATGCTGGTAACTGTAAACTCACACTCCTTTATTTCTCCATTCTTGCATATCACTCTTGCCTCATAGTTTGACGAAGCAGCAATACCTTCTGCTCTTTTTTTCCCTAATTCATAAACCCGTTGTCTGTCATCGGGATGAATGAATTCCCAAACTTTTAGTGCATGGAATTCCTCATTACTATATCCTGATAACTCAGAAGCTTTCCCGTTGATAAAAAGAAATCGTTCACCTGCGTAGATATAAATTCCGTCGTAGCTATTCTCAACTATAGCCTTGTACTTACCCTCGCTAAGAGCTAGTTTATTTTCAGCATTCTTCTTTTTTATATGTACCGATACCTGTTTCATAAAAGATTCAACAAGCAGTTTGTTAGGCGTTTTTGATT
>JBFHES010000044.1:0-20892 GCA_041584015.1 Bacteroidales bacterium | reverse complement strand
CCTAACGAGATTAAAGAATTTGCACACCAACTAAGCTACTCTCATGTATTTAACGAACATATTTCGGCAGGAATCTCCAGCAAGCTGTTAACAAGTGACATATTTGGCAGTGCTTATTTTAATGGCATACAGCACAAGGCTATAAGCACATTTACCCTAAGCATGGGAACTACCTATAACAACCATATCAATCTGACAGCTAACACGAACCTAAATTATCAATTGGGGGCATCGATTAATAATTTTGGATCTAAGTTAGATTATGGACTAGAAGATGTATTTCTTCCGACAACAATAAACCTGGGCATACTACTTAGTCCAACTTTTAAGCTAGCAAACAGCATGAATCTATCCATCGATCTAGCATATCAGGCTCAAAAACTTCTTGTTCCCAGTCCTCCTGTATATTTAACTGATGGTGATGGCAATCCAATTTCTGATGAACAAGGCAATTATATTGTTGAATATGGGAAAGATCCTAACATATCGAGTGGACGAGCACTTTACCAATCATTTTACGATGCTCCTGGTGGTGCAAGTGAAGAATTACAAGAGATAATGCATCGTACAGCACTTGAACTCCGCCTAAGCAATAACAAGCAAAACTTCGTTGCATTGCGCTTTGGCTCCATCAATCAACATGAATCGAAAAGCATGTATAGTGCTTTTACGGCTGGAATCGGGATTGGCTTCGCAGGTTTCTCTCTTAATTATTCTTACAAAGAATATCAAGAGGATGCTATAAGCTCTCTCTCTTCGTTTACACTTGGTTTCAATTTCTTTCTTAACAAAGCAGACAGTTCTTCAAAGAAGAAGAGCTAGCGTTCGGCTCTAGTAAAAACAAACTGGTCGGCTGAAGAAAGATCTTCGTTGTAGTAATATCCATCTGAATCAAACACCTTCAGTTGCTCCGGATCCGATATTTGATTCTTGATTATAAAGGCACTCATCATGCCCCTTGCTTTTTTAGCAAAAAAGCTTATCATTTTGAACTCACCATTTTTCTCATCTTTAAACACAGGAGTTACAATCCGCGCTTTTAACTTCTTTTTATTGATGGATTTAAAATATTCGTTCGAGGCCAGATTTATCAGTACATCATCGCCTTGTTCTTTTAATGTTTTATTCACAGCCTTAGTAATTGTGTCGCCCCAGAAATCGTACAAGTCTTTCCACTTATCAGTACTAAACTTAATGCCCATTTCCAGCCGATACGCTTGTATTAGGTCCAATGGGCGTAACAGTCCATAAAGCCCCGATAGGATGCGCAAATGCGCCTGTGCATAAGAAAAATTATCGGCAGTAAATGTAGAAGGATTCATTCCGTTATATACATCACCATCAAAGGCCAGAATGGCTTGCTTGGCATTATCGGGGGTAAAGTCCGGATGCCAAAGTTGAAATCGATCTCTGTTTAGTTGCGCCAAGTTCGGACTAATGTTCATCATGTCCTGCAGGTAGGACGGTTTCAATTTCTTCAATTGGCGATGCAAGCGCTTGGACTGTGTCATAAAATCGTGATGCGTATATTCAGAAATGACATTCTGACTTTCCATATTAATGGCCTTTGCCGGGGAAATTACAATTAACATTTTATTAGATATTAGATGAAAGATATTAGACTTCAGATCTATGATCTAATGTCTAATATCTTTAGTCTGATTTAGAACTTCTCGTCATACTTGGTCCAAAGAAAATCGCCCAAACGCCAAGCTTCTTTTACAACTTTATCACCCCACTTATTCGTATATTCTGTTAATGCTTTAACCTGTTTTTTCTTGCTACTCATGGCTTTCACCTCAGCTTCAAAGCTTTTTTGATTAGCAAATAGTTCCTGTTGCATTGGCGTCCAAACTGCGCTTACGTCATGTCGCATGTCGCCCCAACGTTGAGCTGTCATTGTTCCTAAGTAATTAAAAGCCCACCACGCAGACTCCCTTGTCATACCGTTTGGTCGACCAGGCGTGGAATAACTGCTTGGCAATTTAGTTACAGAGCAATAAACCGGCACATAAATAGACGTAGCAATATTATCCTGCGCCAGCCAGACTACACCACCAATTTCGTTTGGTAAGAAACTGCGCGACTGAGTGATGGTTCCGTACATGGTGTACCAACGGGCTATGGTTCTTTCTCCAAGAAATCGTATATCGCCACTTTCCTTATCTACATGATACCAGCCACCGCTCACATTATGCAGGCCTAACTGATCATACGGCATGAATGGATTAGCTAATGGACTTACGATTGTTTTTCCATCTTTGTCGGTTGCTGTAATATTACGTGTCATATCGTAAGGAGTACCTTCATAATAATCCTGGAACAACTCCACCATCTTCTCCAGTGTAATCTTCTTTTCAGGCTTCACCGAGAATGGATAGTTCTCTGCATTAGGATCCAAATGTAAAGATGGCGCAACCATACTTAAAATACGCCATTCTCTTCTGCGCGAAGCAGGAGATGTTCTACTATGAGGCGCATATGCATAACAAAAGCGGAATGGTTCGTTTTCGTTCCACCAGCCATTCTCTTTGGCTACATCGTATATATTTTTTGAAGCCATAAAATAATCAGTATTATCCAAGTCAATTTCCTTGATGGTACTTGCATTGGCATTAACTCCAACATGATCGTCCGGTACACGCTGAGCAGCCCAAACAGCACCAACTTTACCTTTACCCGGACCAACGATTTCGAAATGCCATACTTCGTTAATATCGGCAATTGTTAACACCTCACCGGCATCGTTCCAGCCATACTTTTTGGTTAGTTCATCAGCCATTCGAATGGCTTCTCTGGCAGTTGTGCATCTTTCGAGCATTAACTGAGCCAAGCGCTGGCAATCGATTAAACCATCATTTGATTGCAACTCGCTGCGGCCTCCAAAAGTAGATTCTCCAATGGCCAACTGTTTTTCGTTCATACATGGATAAGCTGTATTGATGAATTGATAGGTGTGACTTTTTTGCGGGATCTCACCAATTTCGTTGTGACCATAAGTTGGCATAGCGAACGTATCAACAGCAACTCGTTTGTACATTTTAGCTACTGCACCTTCCTTGTGATCCTTTGCCGGAACAATATTCATCCATGAGCGTGTTCTGTGAGAGTCATCCGTGTGTGATGTCATTACGGAGCCATCAAATGACGCTTTTTTACCAACCGTAATTGAGGTACATCCTTCAGGATATCCTCCTTTCCAGTCTGATTTATCAACCTGAGCGAATAATGAAATGCTAAATAATAGAACAATTGCGCTTACGGTAAATCTTAATGTTTTCATCTTGCTAATATCTAATAATGAATATGAATTCTATTTCACAAAATTGTTGTAATTTCGATAAAAACAAAGCTAGACAAAATTTTAGATTGCCAAAACTGAACGCTCCAGACTTAAGCGTGTACTCATAAATAAAAATCTCATGAATTGCTGTTTTATAATTGCCAAATGGGGTACGTCCAGCGACGATGCACTTTTGTTTTTAATTCCTTTAGCATTACTCGCTTTAATTTACTTTGGCTCGAGAACTATAAACCATTTCAAGCAAAAAATTGCAGAACGTCAACATTTCTTAGAATTAATGCAGGAACAAGATGAATATGATATTCCTCTGGATGAACTAATAATGATATAGTAAGATAGTTACTAGCTGCTTGTCTCTTCTTCTTTTCGTAGTACAAAACCAAAGCGACTACCTTCACCAGGTGCGCTTTTTACATCAGCACAGCCATCTAGCTTTTCGATTATTCGCTGAACAATGGCTAAACCAATTCCATGCCCCTCTATTGTTTTGCCAGGTTCCTTTAAATTAAATACCTGTGCAGCTTGCTCCTTGCTCATTCCTTCACCCTTGTCACTAACAAAATACTCAATATAATCGTCTCCTGATTTTGTACAACCAATATGAATTTCAGGTTTATTGCCGCCATATTTAAGCGCATTGCTTAGGTAATTGTACCATATTTCTTCTACCCAAGGACCGTAACCTAAACAATCACAAATTTCGTTATCTTGTGTTACTCTAGCGGCCTTATCCTTAATTACAAATTTTAATCGATTCAATGCGGAGTCGATGATTTCCTGCATTTTCAGAGGAACCAGTTCTACCTCTTCCTTTTTCATACTGGCAAACATGAGCATTTCCTGAATAACGCTGTTCATTTTACGCCCACTGTCGGCAATCTCTTTCAGATACTCACGACGCTCCTCTTTACTTATTGACTGCTCGTCATCGAGTAACAACTCACTAAAGTTTACCATCCCACTAACCGATGAATTTAAATCATGTGCAACAGAATGTGCAAATGCGTCCAATTCTTCATTTCGTCTCTTTAGCTCATCTTCAGCTTTTTTTCTTAAAGTTACATCTGTTACAAAGGCAAAACTTAATCGCTGGCCATTGGTAACCAGAGAACTTAAACTAATTTCAATTGGAAATTCAGAATTATCTTTACGGCGCGCAAACAACTCTAAGTCATTGCCCATAGGTCTAATTTTAGGGTGTAGCAAAAAATTCTTAAAGTGACCATGATGTGCTTCAGCAAACCTGCCAGGAATAAGAACATCCAACGGTTGTCCCATTATTTCATCCTTTTCGTACTTCGTTAGCTTCGACATTCGTTCATTAATGATTATGATTCGACCAGATTCATTAACCACCACTACTCCTTCTGCCAATGACTCTATTAATGTTTTAATAGTCACATCACCAAATAACAAGCCCGCTGTAAATGCGATCTTCTTTTGTTCCTCTATTTCCTTTAACAAATCCTTTTCCATAACCATCAAATGCTTATAACTGTATAAAGAAAATTGATTATAAATTGTTTAGTATTCAACTTCTGTTTTTGACAAAAGAATAAACAAAATTAATTATAGACTAAGACTTTAGAACTTGATGATTCTAATCAATGGGTAATAAAAAGGGCGACTAAAAAGCCGCCCTCAGAAATATTATAATAATCCTTTTCGTTTAAGCAATGGTTCGTAAACCGGCTCCTTTCCTCTGAACTTTTTGTACATTTTCATCGGATCATCTGTTCCGCCCTGCGAGATTACAAAGTCTCTAAATTTCGAAGCAGTTTCCTGGCTAAATAATTCTGTTTCTTTGAAAGCTTCAAAAGCATCTGCATCAAGATATTCGCTCCATAAGTAAGCGTAATAACCCGATGAATAACCACCAGAAAAAATATGCGCGAAATAAGTACTTCTGTAACGAACCACAATCTCAGGAATGAGGCCAAGCTTGGTCATGGCATCATTTTCAAATTTATTAACATCAATCTCAACCTTGTCGCTTAAGGTATGATAAGCCATATCAAGATATGCTGCTGACATAAACTCAACAGTTGTAAAACCTTGATTAAAATGACTGCTCTTCTCTACTTTTTCCAGTAACTCATCAGGAATTAATTCGCCCGTTTTATAGTGATAAGCAAACATTTTAAGCACCTCAGGTTCGGCACACCAGTTTTCCATAACCTGCGACGGCAGCTCTACAAAGTCTCTAGGCACTGCTGTACCAGAAATACTTGGGTAGGTACAATCTGAAAGCAATCCGTGCAATGCGTGACCAAACTCGTGGAATAAGGTAGACACCTCATCAAAGGTTAACAATGATGGCTTATCAGCTGTAGGCTTAGAGAAATTACAAACAACGGTAATCACAGGACTCACGTTCTTGCCATCTTTTCTCGACTGCTTTCTATAAGAGCTCATCCACGCACCTGATCTCTTGCTTTTTCTAGGATGCCAGTCCATGTAGAGAATTCCAATGTGGCTACCATCTGCCTCTTTAACTTCGTATGCTGTTGCTTCGTTGTGATATACCGGCAAATCTGTACGTTCTTCGAAACTAATTCCATACAGTTTGTTAGCAACATCAAAGGCACCTTGTCTTACTTTTGTAAGCTCAAAGTATGGACGTAACATTTCTTCGTCAAGATCATACTTCGCTTTCCTTAACTTCTCTGCATAGTGCCACCAATCCCAGGCTTCTAGTTTAAAATTACCGCCTTCGGCATCGATAACCGCTTGTAGTTCCTTTACTTCTTTCTTGGCTAATTCAAGTGCTGGGCTCCAAATCTTGCTTAATAATCCATAAACATTTGCCGGCTCCTTGGCCATGTTCTCTTCAAGAATAAAATGGCTGTGCGTTTCGTAACCTAATAGTTTTGCACGCTCCACACGAAGATTAGCTGTTTTTGCAACTATCTCTTTATTATCATTTGCATTATTGTTATTACCAATGTTATTGTATGCTTTCAGAATCTTCTCGCGTAATTCGCGCTTTTCGGAATAGATAAGGAATGGGATAAAGCTAGGCTTTGCGAGGGTGAATAACCACTTTCCTTCGAGGCTATCTTCCTTTGCAGCTATTGCAGCACCATCAATAATTGATTGTGGCAAACCAGCAAGGTCTTCCTCGTTTTCGAGAATCATTTTGTAGTTATTAACTTCGGCCAGTTGGTTTTCTCCAAACTGCAACGCTAATGCTGATTGTTCTTTATTAATTTCTCTAAAACGAGCCTGATCTGTTTCGTTGAGGTTAGCACCACCTCGCACAAATGACTTGTACTTTTTCTCAAGAAGTTTTTGTTGCTCGGTATTTAAACCGAGATTATCCATTTGATCAAATACAACTTTTATTCTTTTGAATAAATCGGCATTCAGAGCAATGTCATCACGATGTTTTGATAACAATGGCGATACTTCTTTTGCGATGGCCTGAATTTCTTCGCTAATATTTGACGATGTGTAATTATAGAAGACATCACTTACTTTGGTAAGTAAGGCACCACTATACTCCATTGCTTCAATTGTATTGACAAAATCAGGAGCATCGGCATTATTGATGATCGCACTTATTTCTTCTTGTTGCAGTTTCATACCTTCGGTAAAAGCAGGCATAAAATGCTCCACCTTTATCTTATCAAATGCAGGTACCTCAAAAGGTGTATTGTATTCAACGAAGAATGGATTCTCCGGTTCTGCTTGTTTCTTGTTCTCTACGGGATTATTGCATGCACTCATAATCAATCCTAAAAAAAATAGTAACAGCCATTGTCTCTTCATGTTCTTGCTTTTAAAATTTGTGACTCAAAATTAGAATTACTTACAGAGCCACTATCATTTAAGAAGCAGTTTTACAACATCTTTAACGAGAAATGAGCTTTGGGTTTATAATTTAATAAAACGCTTTGTTTCGCTGAACTTATTTGTTGCTACCTGAATAAAATAAATCCCAGCTGGCAAGTGATCAATAGCAATTTCAGTTTGTCGATTAATAAGCCCAACAGTGGTTTGTATATAAACCTGTCCAAGGGAGTTCACGATAGTAAACTGTGTTTGCGTAGTATTCGGAACATCAAGGTCAATACTAAGATAATTATCTGCTGGATTAGGAAAGACCCGAATATCAATTGATCGGACAATATTCTCTTCATCAACACCAACGGTATGTTTACAAACCCGCGGCTCTATAGCCAAAGAAGTATTGTGCTCCTGATTAAAAAAATTCATTTGATACCAAACACCTTCTTTCCGCACCATACAGCTATTATAGCCCGACAACCCTCTAGGGGGAACATTAGCAATGGCAAGCGTATCTGCATGGCTATTATCAATCTGATAGCCTACATAAAAATCGCCGGATGTATAAACCAACTGCGGAAACTCAATAAAGTTCCATTCATTTACGATAAGATCAGAGTAATTTACCGTTTGCAAATGGCGCATAGTAGTTGGCTGTCCGGCACCTTCCCAAACCATTAAATTAAATGTTGAAAATCCACTTGCTGAATAAAGCTGTGTTGGAAATATATACACACCGTAAATAACACGTCCGGTTTTATGAATAAACTTTTCGGCAAACTCTGTAAACCCCTGATCATTATGGCCTGTTATAGCTCCCCATTCATCGGATGAGGTTGCTTCCGCATAAGCTTCGCTACTTTGTAAATTATTATAATCAATACAATTATCCTTCACCGTAATATAATTGGAGAATACCTTACTTCGGGTACCATATTTATTGGTCACCTCAAGTACCACATCAAAACTACCGCGATAGGTATATTCAATATTTTTAGGGTGCTGTTCCGTCGAATGATTTGGAGTTCCTCCTGAGAACCACCAGTTCCATGATGTGGCGTTACCTGTTGAAAGGTCTGTAAAGCTAGGTTCCTCACCTACATTAATTACTTGATTGTCTACAGCAATATTTACATTTGGCCAGTGATTACCAAAGTAAGGATCGTAACCATTCATCGCTGTGACTCCTGTACTATCCGGGTCAAGCCAAAACATGAGCTGATCAGTGGAGTCAGAATATTCATCCCAGGCCATTGACATTTTCGAGAAATAATCATTATACAAATAATCACAGTTTGCCTGACCACCTGTTAATGTTCCAACAATTTGATGCGCCTCATTAAACATTGGCGAACCCGATGAGCCTCCTTCAGTAGTACCCAGATTCCATTCCTTAACTAACCAATGTGAATCAAAGTCATATCCCCCGTCATAATTGGCGGTTGTTGGCGGTTCAAAATCTTCAGATATTTTCTTCACATCACCAAGCGGATGATGAATAACCGTGCTGCGCTCAGCTTGCGCCTCTTCAACATTCCATCCGGCAAAATAGGGTTTATAAGATGGCAACGGCGGAACCGACAATTCTATTAAACAGAAATCTAGATGATGTGTTGTTGCCCGTAAGGTGCCGCCGGAAATAGATTGTTCCACCGATCCATCGGGACCATTGCAATGGGGGCTTTCATAATTAAATACCACTACCATATCATCCACCAATGCCTGACTATTGATACAATGGTTGGCCGTTAGAAAAAACGGACGTGCATCATTTCGGGTATTATTAAGCAAGGAGCCGGTACAAATTTGACCACCACCTATTAAACGACAAACGGCTTGTCTTTCCTTGTCCCAATTAGTTCCCTCGTAACAGTTAATGTCAATATTACAATCGCCGGAAAGGCCATATCGATTATCCTTTAACAGTGAGGTTCCAGGAACAATTCCAATGTAATCGTGCCATACCTGGCCCAGCACAAGTTCACCTGGAGCCACTTCGTTTATGCTAATGGCATATTCCAGAATAATGCTATCGCCTTGTAAAGGTATAGTTGCCAACTTACCAGAAGCTTTATTATTAAACTTAGTAAATGCACCAATAATTTTCGAATAGTTTGGTGTATAAATGAATAACTCTCCACTCGGCGGCAGCTGATAATTATTAAAGACCAGATACAGCGAACGGGCATTTTCAGATGTAATTCCTAATCTCCAAACCTTTTTATCATTAACAATTTGCATGTTACCATTTGCCAGAACATCTACACTACACTCATGCTTATGTGCAAACTTTAATGACTTTAATAAACCCTGACTTGTGGTTGGTGGAATATCAGCTTCATTAAATTGAAATTGCACAAATTCCATCTCACTGCGCATATTTTCAGAGAGGGAAACCGGCATGCCACCTTTGCTCACCTGAGCATTAAGGTTGCCACCAAGAAGAACGAAGCAAAGCGTTATTATATAGAGGTTCGATAATTTTATCATCTGGAAAATTTTAGCCTATAAATATATTATTTATTTCAGCCATTCTTAAAAAAAGAACGGGGAAACACACTTGGTATTTCCCCGTTCTCAATTGTATTATAATAATCTATTTTACAATAGAAATTTTCTTAGTAATAGTTTGGTTTGCCGTGTTCACCTTAACTGCGTAAAAACCGGTTGGAACGTTAGGTATGTTCATTGTGATTTTATCACCAGCAAAATAGTTCACCTGTTCTGAGCTGATTAAATTACCAATCATGTCATAAATCTCAACAACAACTTCCTGATTAGCCAGATTTGAGAATTCAACATTTAACTTGTCCTTTGCAGGGTTAGGGTAAATTCGTGTTCCATTCTCATCATTCTCAATTACACTTGCATTACCAACATAAATATACCTGGTAACTGATGAAGTAACACCATTATTGGTAGCTGTTAATGTAACAGGAAATGCACCGTCGGTATTATAAGTTCTTGTTGGGCTATTAATAAACGTACTGCTTGAGCCTGTTACACCCTGGAACGTCCAGTTATAACTAGTGTTATACTCAGGGCTACGTAGTGTTGTATTGTAAAACTTAACTGTTGTACCTACCGGGATGATTGAATCTAATACATAGAAATCAGCCATTAGCGGGTATTCTGCACAATCATTATTTCTTCCATTTAAAAACGTTGGAGTAGTTCCATCAACAGACAACCAAGGCTTTAATCGATCTTCATCGTTACTTCCATTTGAAGTCCATGATGAAGAAAATTTACCATAAAAGTCATATTCATTAGGTCCTGTTCCTTGACCGGCACTTCCAACTGAACAAGCAGATAGTCCAAAAGATAAAGTTCCCATAATCTGCTTAGCACTGTTAAATAAAGGAGATCCTGATGATCCACCTTCGGTTACACCTGCACCTGATGAAGTTGGTGTCCATTTAACTGCCCAATAATAACTTTGATAGGTTTGAGCTGTTTGTGTATAGCGGGAGATTTTCTTAATGTCGCCAGCCGGGTGATGAATACCTTGTCCATTTGTACTTGATGCATTGGTAGTTTTCCAACCATTAAAGTAGGCATTATAACTCTGAGGAACATATGTTGATAACAATACCAAATAGAAATCAGATCCGTTCATTCCACCTCTTGATTTCATAACAGCACCAGTCATTGTAACAGGAACTGGTTCAATCTCGTTAGTTTCCTGACAGTTTTCTCTCTCATAATTAAAGTAGAAAACCCATTGTTGAACTTCTTCAAAATTGGCGCCGTCTGCACAATGGTCAGCAGTTAAGAAATAAGGCATGCAATCTTCGGCCGTATTGTTCACCAATGAACCTGAACACCATCCGTGCTGTCCATCATGTACTACTGAGATTCTTGCAACACCGCGTTGCTGATCTCTCCAGTCGTCACCTTCCGGACAATTCACATCAACCTGACATGATTCAGATGAATTATATTCCCATGTTTTTGAACCGAACAATGAATGAACACTACGGTATGCATAAGAAACATTTGAGATACTGATGATCGCATTCGAGACAGTTCCTTTTGGTTCGTAATACTCTAATGTAACCTGATCACCTTGTACTAGCTCATTTGCAAAAATACCTGATGAAGGATTATTTAAATGTGTAAAAGCTCCAAGGATCTGTGTTTTCGACTCATTATATAAATACAGTTCGCTACCCTCTGGCAACCAAAAATCATCATAATATACACCTAAAGCAAGTGCGTTTTCAGACTTTAGCGTTAGTCGCCATATACGATCGCCATTCTTCAAAGTAGTCCATGTACCAGCATTATCGATGCTTACATTGGCAGCTACATCAACACCATAGCGATAAAGCTTACCCATTGCATCTCTATCTTCATCTTCCACTCTTAAGGCCTCAACATCAGCTGCAGGAAGCTCCTTAAGCTCGAAGCTCTTGGTAAGTTCTGCTTTAAAACTTGGTGGCATTCCACCATAGCTGATTTGAGCCTGAGTATTGGTTGCGGTTAAAACCGCAAGAATCAATACTATTCCAACACCTAGCAATCTAAACTTTCTCATAGTAACTATCATTTGTTTTTAAGAACGCCAAAACTATAACTTTTGATCGAACTGTATTCCTATTTAACAGCTTTTTATAAGACTCCATGAGTAGTTATGGAGCATAAAAAAAGGTATGAATTATTAGTATCAACAGCTACGAGTTCAATTATGTTTTGCTAGGTAACATATCAGCCAGTAAAATACAGCTAGCGCTGGAGGTATCAATTCAAGTTAAATAAATCCCTTATTTTTAGTTTATAACCTGGCCGGCTTCATAGGTAAGCTTCTTCATCAGCTTCCCATCTTTTGAATAGAACTCCCAAGCACCTTCTTCCAGGGCTTTGTGATAGTTCCCTTTTTTTTCAAGCTGGCCATTGTCATACCAAAACGACCAAACTCCTTCGTATTTACAATCATCATAAACACCTTCGCTTTGCTTCTGACCATTTTCATAATAATAAGTGGCCACACCATTCATGTAATCCTTATCATAGGTGAGTGAACTTTCAATATTTCCATTACTGTAGTAGCTCACCACAGTTCCATGATACATCCCTTCACTAAATGTCTCTACTGACTGTACCTTGCCTGTTTCGAAGTAGGTGATACTTTTCCCGTGAGCCACCCCGTTCTCATAGGTTATTTCATTAAATATATTACCATTTGAGTATCCACTGTAAGCATTTCCTGTGAATGGCTCCGTTGCTCCAGGAGCATACATTAAACCATCTTGATAGCTTAATTTATCAATATTTAACTCAGTTTGTCCAAAACTGAATAAGCTAATAATCACTAAAAGGGAAATGGAAAAAAAACGCATCATATTTAATTATATATCTATATTGATTAATAAATTATTTCAATAACAAAGAAAATATAATTATTGTTCTGAACAAAAATCATCTGTATGTTTAGGAAAACAGCTTCATCCTTGAAGTATTCACAAATTGGTATTCATCAACAAACCCAATTCTTTCGCATGAAATCATAGCCGCGGTGTGTGTTAACCATCGTTTATCCATTAAAGGAATCAATGGGATGATGGCAGAAATAATTGGAATTAAAAGTGCTACATTCAATAAGCAACATGCTTATAATTTCACAAACCGGCCACTTAACAATTGCACGTCACCATATAACCTATATTGATAACTACCCGGTGGCACCTGCTCTCCTGACAAATTTTTCCCATCCCATTCAACCTGGTACATTCCACCTACGGTGTGATGAACTTCAAACCTCTGCTGTAGCTTGCCATCTATTGAGAAAATTTCTAGAATAAGCTTGCTTTCTAAACCACCTATTTCGAACGTAATCTTGTCTGTAAACGGATTCGGATACAAGCTTATTTGCTCCCGTTTAATCAGGTTATTTTCGAGAGGTACAAAATGCAGTACATCCGAAGGTTCGGAAACGCATCCATTTGCATCCATTGCAATTACATAAAAATCGCCACTGGAAGTTGGAACATATTCTGAATATATAGCCCCTAAAATAGGACCTTGTGCATTGAACCATTGATTACCTGTTGGCGCACTACTTATTAAGGTATCTGCATTAATCATAATGACAGGAACGTCGGGTACAGGAAACACGGTTATATAAATACTTGTATCGGCTGAATTAGTTCCATCAGAAACGATGAGCGAATACTCGGTTGATAATTCGGGAGAGGCAAGTGGTTCTGCGATTGTAGAATCGCTTAAGCCCAGCCCCGGACTCCAACTATAAGTAATTGGACCATCGAAAACTCCATCAACAAAACTGAATAAATGAGTAGACTGGCCAGCACACAACTCATAATCGTTGGCACTAAGCGCAACGGCCGGCGGTCCATAAATCAAGTTGTTAGGTGGCAAAACTATTTTATCAATCCATGCACAATCGCTAAAACTCGACACACTCAAATCTTTATGATACATCCATTGGAATGTATGGAGCCCTGCCACAACCGGGTATTCAAATTCTTCCCAATCCCGCAGACTATCCCAGCGCTGTTGCTCAACTCCATCAATATAGAATACCAAATAATCGTAATTGGTAAGTGAATGATACTCACATGAAACCTTACGCGCAAAACTGATAAATCCGTTTGCTATAACATCCAGCTCTAAGGAGAAACTTGTTTCACCATAATCGTCAATATCTCCAGATTGTAAACAGCTTGTATCTTCATAAAATTCTAAAGAGGTTTGAAACCAGGCAGTATCTCCCCCACTCTGCCAATCGAAAAAGCCGCCGATTGTTTCCCAACCTTCAACCATACTTCCGATTGCAACCTCAACATCGAAAAATGCAGGACTCAGATCATCGGCAATCAAATCAAGATTAAGATGAGCAACATGACCAATTGGTGTATTGGCATGAACAGCTAACTGATAGCTCAGTTCTTTCATATCCTGAACAGCAAGCGTATCGATATTATCCTGAATGCTTATTAGTGAAACATACGGATCGTTAGTACTTATAAATCCGCTTAGATTGTTGGCTTCAGTTCCTCCGTTATTGGCAAAACTAATCAATAAATCAGCTGTTTCTCCCGGATCAAGAATGCCATTTGCACCATCATCAATCTCACTGCTTATTTTTTCGATTGTTGGAGCATATGCGGTAAATAAGAATTCGAATTCTGAAGTATCATTGTCTGCCTCAACCAAGGCATGAAAAACAATATCGTGCACATTAGGTACATCCATTGATACATTAAAAGTGAACGCATCGCTTAAGCTTATGACTGTATTGGGCGGCGCAAGTGCGAAGTTTTCAGTATCATCTAACATTGTTACATAAGCATTAGTTGATGAAACTGTTACTGTACCATTTGTAACAGCAACGCTATCTAGGTTCATTAAATCCAGACTAATAACAGCCAATTCAGCATTCTCAACAATATTGTCTGTTCCTGAGAAAACACTTACTGCATCCTGCACAATGCCTGAAAATCCATTGGAAAAGAACAGCAACAACTTCTCTGTAAACAATCCATTATTGTCAGTGGCTCGCACCTTTAATTCAACCGGAGCGACTGTATCAGTTAATGTTCCAACAATATAGCCATCGGTAGTTACTTTAATTTCTGGTGGATAAACCCGTGGAGTAAAACTTATGCGGGTATTCGGAGGCACGCTCTGGTTGGAATACTCATGCATGATATAATTACGATGATCTCCATCGGTGATTCCTCCATACCATTCATGATCATTGGAATAATCAATAGCTCCATAATAAAAGTCTATTGCACCATTTGGAAACAAGCTTACAGCAAAGTTGAAATCAGATGAACCTTGCCCATCGAGATAACCTTTCCAACGAAAGGTTGCCGAGTTCGCATCACCTTCGTACCAAATACCATCACCGCTCGACAGTGAGTAATTTATATCCGCCATATACGGCGCAATCATTTTGTGCAGTTTAAACAACAAAGACTTGGAGCGTGCATATCGCCAGGTAAAATCTTCATAGGCAAATAACAAATATCCATCATTAAAAATTACAACACTATCGAAACGTTCACCATAAAACGGGAATTCAAAATCTAGAGCATGACCAGCAAAACCATAATCGTAATGCGATGTGGTAATACTCTGAGCGCTAGTTGTTGGAAAAGGTTCATTGCTAATGTTTACATCATAATCATGCATTAACTCCCAAAAATATGGAGTAGTACCTCCAGTGGCCAATAATGGTTCTTGGTAAGGCGTTCCCACTTCGGCAGGACTTAAAATACTTGACACAATAGAAACATCGCTATAATTTACTACTGCTTTAACAGCCATTTGTGTTATATCAAAATGCGCAATTGTTACATTCGTTTCCGAACAATTTGTTTCGCTTATCCCGCTGGTATAGTCGATTACAGAAAAATAATTGATTGTTCCCTCACCTGTAGCTGGTGATGCTTCTTCAATCACTAAAAAATATTTTGCTTCATCTCCCGGATTCACATAATTAAGTAACTCAGATACATCTAAACCCATTTCAATTGCCGGCGTTAATCCTTGCATTCCGTAATTACCTCCTTTACCATTAAATGTATTAAAGGAAATTTCATGTTCCGGAACTGTTGCAGCCGTATCGGTTGCAACACCAGCCCTAATTCTAATCGAACTTCTATCTGTGTGGGTAATTTTAAACTTAAAGGTAAGCAATGGCTCCACGTTTTCTTTGGCCGTAAAAATATGCACACTATTATTCCAAATGCCACCACTGCCATAGGCCTTAGCAAGCGTGGCATACATCATAAAAGCAGTTCCTCCGTTGGCCCAGGAATAACCACCCGGATTAGCATAAGTATTGGCAAAGCGTAAGCCGCCTATTTCCCAGTCTTTCATGTCAATTACTCCGTCGCTGTTTATATCAACATCATTGGTATAAATGCCATCATTGTTAAAATCGTAACGTATGGAATCATTCCAACCGGTGATAGTCATTCCGTGATTAGAGCCGCCCCAGTGTGTAACAACATATTTGCCAGCATTTGGAGTTCCTACAGGAAGCTGGTTTAAATTACCAATGCCCATGTAGGTTGAATAAAAATTAGCAATACCACCAACCGGACTGCCATCGGCATGATTATACATCCAGTATTTAAGTGTTTCCAAGCCTTCGGGGGTATTTACTTTGAGCATGTAAATTTCATGAGCACGATTATGCATCCCCTGATAATACGTATTATAACCTGTAGCCCAATACCTTTCTCTGGAAGTGGAATTACCAATATGCATTCCCCCATATTGAGTTACGCTAGGCGAACCAAGTTCCTTAAGAACCTCCCAACTATCAAAATAACTGACACCCATACTTTGACCATTATTTTGAAAATTATAAACAAAATGCGATGGAATCTGATTTTCTGGTAAGCTAGCATCTGTGCCCCTCATATAATTTAGTTCATAAACAAAGCCCAAGGAAACACCACTTGCCTGCCCACATTCAAGAGCCACATCGTTAAATAGAGGACGGAAATAAATTTCATCTTCGTTATCCCAGATTCCCGGCAAAGTTGTTTTGTGATGCATAAAGTTTGCGGGCGGTACAAACTCCTTCAGATTCGCTAAATCGCGCATTTCTTTAGCGCTTAAGACCATCTTGCCTTTCTGCTCGATTTCCTGAGTTGGCATTAATTCAGGAATATTATTCTGTGAATACATATCGCTGCTCGATATGATCATAAGAATAAGTAGAAGTAATGAGGTGCGCTTGATAGTATTCATAGGACTTGTATTAATTGCTCACCCAATGCTACTAATTCTTAAGCAAATATCAAAAAAAAGCAAGAGCAATAATCCCAATGGCAAAGCAATACATTTGCAATTAAAATCGCATGATGCTTCCTGACCGAGTTGATATGGCCAAACTATGCATCATCCGCTAGCATAAGGACAGCATGCTTGGTAACGCTATAGCTTGATGATTTTACCGCTAAAAGCACCTTGCCTTGATTGTATCTTGTAATGATAGGTTCCTGCCGGCAGCTCGTCACCTGAGATCGACCTGCCATCCCATGTTAAGTAATCCTTTGGTCCAAGAATAACCCGATCGAATCGACGAAGCAATGCCCCCTCTGTATTAAATATCTCGAGCAATACTTCATCCATTTCTATGGAAAATCCAAACACCACTGATTCCTTAAATGGGTTTGGATATAAATGAACCGTAGGTGATATAGGGCTTTCCTGTGCTAACAATTCGAAATACATAGGATTTGATGCGTCAGAAACACATCCATTGGAATCAACAACAACAACAAAATAATTGCCAGATTCCTGTGGTACAAACACCTGATTAACCGCCCCTGGAATAGCACCCTGATTATTGAACCACTGATTCCCAAATGAGGCGCTGCTATATAATGAATCGTCAAAAAATGAGATGACCGGTGTTAAAGGTGAAGGATTAACAGTAATATTAAACCGGGTTTCGATACTTGTATTGACGTCTGCAATACTTAGCGTATATTCTGTTGAGACCTGAGGTGTAGCAATAGGATTGGGTATAGTGATATCATTCAAACCATCAGCAGGGCTCCAAGTGTATTGAACAGGTCCATCAAAAAGACCATCGATAAAACTAAACAATTGTGCCGACTGATTCTGGCAAACCTCTTCACTACTTGCATTTAAGTTAAGTGCCATCTCTCCATAAGGCAGACTGTTGGGCGGAAGTGAAATATTATCAACCCAAACACAATCATCATAGTAAGAGTATTTATGATTTTTGATATAACTCCATTCTAATTCATGCGTTCCTACATCCACAGGAAAAGAAGTAAAATTCCAATTACTAAAACCGGTCCAGCTGTATTGTTCAACTCCATCAATAAAGAAAGCGAAACGATCGCACTCACCATTCGTACAATACTCATATGAAGTTTTCGTATAAAAACTAACTTCTCCTGCCGAGATAACATCCAATACTATTTTAAAAGTGCTAATTTCATTATTATCAATATCGCCAGACTGGTAAGATGTTGCACCCTCATAGGATTCTGCTGAAGTTTGAAACCAAGCTTCGTCACCGGAGGGTAACCAATTAAATAGGCCTCCGGGAGTTTCCCAGGTTTCTATTTTCTCTCCAAGCATAAATGAAACGGGAAAAGAGATAGGCATTAGATGATCGGCTGTAAGCAGAACATTAAGCATGGCCGCGTGACCGACAGGAGTATTCGGATGCGTATTAATAAGAAAAGATGTGGTTCCAACTTCATCTGGAGCTAAGACCTCAAGACTATCCTGAAAGCTATTAATTGTTATGTATGGATCATTTGAGCTAATGAATACTTTTATATTCTTTGCCGTGGAGCCACCAGAATTTATCAAATCAATTTCAAGGCTACCATTATCTCCTGGTTCTGGTAGATTACCTGAGCCAACAACAAATTTTGAAGAATGATATTCAGGTACTGCTGTATAGGCCGTCAGCATAAAACTCAGATTAATAGTATCACTCGGGCTTACAAGCTCTGCATTAAAGTTAATTTCATGTTCATCAGGAATATTACTCGCCACCATAAATGAAAATGCATTTGACAGTGAATCATTAGACTGAGCCGCCAAGAATAGAAGTTCTTCAGTATTGTCGAGTATTGTTATAAATGGATCAGCAGATGAAATCGTTACCGTATTATTTGTGGCATCGAGGCTATCAGGATTTGCAAGAACCAATGTAAGCTCAGCCAGTTCAGTATAGTCTGCTTGATTATCTCCACCAGATTGAACTATCACATTATCTATCATCACCCCACTATTTTCTTCTGAAAAGAACCGCAGCTCCTTTGTGCTAACTTGCCCCGTATTGTCAGTCACCATTACCTTTATATCAACCGGATCAATTGAATCGCTTAGTGTTCCGTAGAGCAAACCATCGCTACTGAGTTTAAGCTCATGAGGATATACCCGAGGTGTGAAGGTTATTTTCTTACCGGCCGCACTACCATTACTTCCTGAATATTCATGCATCAAATTGTTTCGGTAATCACCATTCGAAATTCCACCAATCCATCCTTTATCACTATTTGCAAGATTTGGATCATAAAAGAAATCAATATTCCCGTTTTTATGTAATCTAAGCGCTATGTTAAAATATACAGTCCCATAAGTACTAGCCTCAAAGTTCCAACGAATTGTGGCATAATTGGCATCACCTTCAAACCAAATGCTATCTCCTTCAACCGGATATAGCCCATTACCAAACAAATAAGGAGCAATCATTTTGCGCAGCTTAAACATCAAATTTGCAGATCGATCGTAAGGTACACGTGAATTTTCTGATACAAACTGCACATAACAATTATTATAAATAACTATAGTATCAAACAATTCTCCATAAAATGGAAACTGAAAATCGAGAGCATGTGATGTATAACTATCATCTCCAACAATTACACTATCAAGTATTAGCTTCTCGGCGCTAACCATTGGCATTACACCTTGACCGATGGAAATATTATAATCGTTACATAACTCCCAGCTGTAATGAGGTGTTCCTCCAGTCTGCAATAGCTGTTGTTCAAAAGGAATATTAAAATACGCTGTGTTTAAAAAACCACTTGTAATTTCAAGATCAGAGAAATTAACCGATGCGTTAAGCGATTTATATGTTGTACTATTATCAGCTATTGCAATGTTTGTTCCTGATGAATAATATTCTGTCGCTCCCGAACTATAATCAATAATAGAACAGTAATTGATAATGCCAGAACTGGTATTGTAGTACGGGTCTATTTCTTTAATCACTAGAAAGTACTTTGCTGTTTCTCCTGGTGTTATATAATTCAACAATTCAGAAATATCCAAACCAAACTCAAGGGCTGGTCCGCTTCCTTGCATTGGATAGTTACCACTCTCATTGTTACAAATAAGAAAGTCCTTCTCATATTCTGGCACCGTTGCGGTTAAATCATTTGCAACGCCCGCACTAATTCTCAATGCAGACCTATTTGTGTGGGTTAATTTAATCTTCATTGTTAAAAGCGGATCGTAACTTTCTTTTGCTTTTAGCACATGAACCGTATTGTTCCAAATGCCGCCGTTGAGATAAGCTTTGGCTAATGTTGCGTACATCATGTACGCACATCCACTATCTAACCAGGAGTACCCCCCAGGATTGGCAAACGTATTTGCGAAGCGCAAGCCACCTTTTTCCCAGTCTTGCATATCAACCTTATTATCGCCATTTATATCAATGTTATTGGTATACATTCCATCGTTATTATAATCGAAACAAATTGAATCGTTCCAACCAAGAATTGTCATGGCATGCCCAGCACCTCCCCATTCAGTTCTTACATATTTTCCTGCTTGCGGCGTACCTATTGGCAATTGCTCATATTGGGCTGCCCCACCCGAACTTGCATAAAAATTGGCTAAGCCTCCAACAGTTCCTGTATCTGCATGATTATAGAGCCAATATTTAAGTGTTTCTAAACCCTCGGGTGTATTTACTTTAATTTGATATAGTTCTCCTGCCCTGTTCTGCATGGCCTGATAATAAGTGTCGTATCCATTGGGCCAATAGTAATTACTAGTTGCACTAGTTCCAACGGACATTCCTCCATATTGATTAAAATTTGGTGACCCCATTTGTTGTAGTACTTCCCAGCTATTTAGATAACTAACGCCGTGGCCACCACGATTCTGAAAATTCCATACAAAATGAGTAGGGATCCAATATTCTGGAATATTTGCAGTCGTGCCACGCATATAGTTTAACTCATAAGTGAAACCCAGCCCAACAGCACTTGCCTGGCCACACTCCAAACCTGCCTGGTTAAAAAGTG
>JBFHES010000043.1:0-20924 GCA_041584015.1 Bacteroidales bacterium | reverse complement strand
TTAATTTTGTCTTCTGAGGCAAATCATATTTCAGGCGAAGCTTCTCTTTTCGAATCGTTTCATTGCGCGCAGCATGCACCTTCTTTCGTAAATCCAGATCATATTTCATCGGAGATACATTGCCAGGCTTAAAGCGGGTATATTCAGAGTTGGGAACAGACCAGCCCTTTACTCCTTTCATCGGGTGGCGCGGATGTGCTTCTCTGGCCATTTTGGATATTTCTTCGCGGCGCTTCTCCAGGAAAAAGGATTCCTTTTCCAAACCAAGCTCACGCGCCTTTCTAATCACCGATCGATAGCCAACCTTTAATTCAGCTGCCAGATCTTTATTGTATCGATGTGGATAACCTGAAATAAGGATGGCCAGCATGGCATCTGTCCAGTGGATTTTTCCGCCTTTTCTTGTATTCATTACTCCTGTCAATTGAGTTGTTTAGTTTCGACTACCGGAGCCTTGCCGGCATCAAGATTATCAAACAGATCTATAATTTCATTCATCCGCCCGCGCGCGCTGGATGCCGCTGTCACGTTCTTACTGTTCAGTGCTCTGTAATGCGCATGAGCATAATCAATAAGATTACTAGCCTGGATTAAAAGTTCATCAGATGTCATAACATTCGTTTTAAGTAAGATCCGCCTTGCCGGCGAGGAGTGATTTTATCGAAAGGAATGGCAAGCTAGAAGGCGGATCTCTGAAGTTCTATAATTTGATATTTATAAGCTCGGTTTTTGGTTCGCATGCGTCGACACTTGTTTGAGCAATACTTTATATGTGAATTAAGTGGCCAGAAGTTTTTGCCACATCCAACACAGTTCACTTTCATCGGCAAGCGAATAGCTGTCGACGTTTCATGTCGTTTCAATCTTTGAGGTTTCATATTAAGCTACTTTAAGGTTGATACTTTTAACCATGTCCTTTTCAGTCATCAGCTGAAGGATCTTTTCACTCACAGCTAGTTGCTCCTGTTCCAGTCGATATCGCTCTTGTATCAACTGCAATATCACCGAATTAATAGCATAGGCTAAATCCGTCTTGATGCCAACCAGGTCCACGTCCTCAAAATTGAAATGGCCCTTCTCATCTATATCCGGAATGTGATCAGCATTGCCCCAATGCTTGATGATGAACTTGGCTACAACTTTTCGTCGATCATCAGATGGAAGTACACAGTGTTTAAGTAGTCCGGAAAAATCGAGGAGCTTCAGATAAAGGATGTTGACCATATTATCGGAGAAGTCGCTAAAAGGAATGATCAGATCCGGGACATAGAATTTAGCAAAGATTATTTCCGAAGTAAGATCTGATCGATCCAGAAAAAATTCCACATTTTTTAATTCTTGATTCATGGCATTGGATTTGGTTGGATAAGGGTTTCATTAAATCGCTTAATTCCTTCCTCATGCTTTCGCTTCTTTTCGATTACCATTGTAGCTGCGGCATTAAAAATCTCATTATTATAGCGATGGCTGGAGAGGACCTTATTAACGTGCATCTCATGCTTATCAAAGGTTTTAGCTAGTTCCAACCGATCATCATAGCTCAACCACTTTTTGAATCGTTCCTTGAATTCGAGTTGCTCAATCGCGGTCAGGTTTCGTTGCAAAATTTCTGGCATAATATTTAAAGAGTTATATTTGAACAATAAATGACTTACCAAAGGTCTAAAGTTTTATTGATAAAAACAAGTATTATTGATAATTTCCTAAAATTAGTTTGAGTATGACAGAAGATTCAGGCATTAGCGAGCAGCTAAGGCAACTAATTAGCCACCTAGAAATAAATAGAGAAAAATTCTCGAAAGAAATCGGATCAACCGCACAGACCATAGCAAACATAGTACACGGAGCAAATCCAGGCTACCTGACTATACTAAAAATCCATCAACGATACCCTGAAGTAAACATCAATTGGTTATTATTTAATGAGGGTTCGATGCTGAACGACAACAAATCAAGTTTACTTGATATTAGTCTGTCAAATCCCAAACAAGAGAATGCCGGCATTCGGATAGAAGCGCTGGAATCAGAAATAAAGCTCCTGCAGCAGATAATAAAAAACAAGGAAGAAATTATCAATGCAAAGAATGAGCTCCTTGAAAGTTATAAGAACAGCCAGAAAAAATAAAAAGTGCATGTTAAAATGTATGTCAAATCCAAAACAGCCCCACACATATCAATTTGATTTTCAGGGTCAAATAGGGGGTACAAATCGCTCCTGGCTGGATCACTTTTACAAAACAAAAACGCCTGTCAATCAAACGATTACAGGCGTTTTCATTTTTCTACATACATGTTTACATACACTTTTTACTGATAACTTGAGTTTTCCCTTTCAAGAGGCACTTGATCTACATTTTAAATATGCAACAGACCTGTACAAAAAACCTTAATACGCATTGATGAAAATATGAATCAAAAAAACTAGCAAAACGATCTCTCATACGCCTGTCACGCAAGGCCGGCCTCCAATAAGCTCTAATTTGTTTTGGAATGATATTTTTGTAATGGCCTCTTACACCATCTTGTCTCTATGAATTTGAATCTAGAGAAGTGTAATGTATTTTACTTTAATTAAGCACCACTAGTTTTCTTGCACTGCTTGTCTGTTTACTATATAATCTTATTATGTAGGTGCCAGGTTCTAATTCTGAAATTGCGATATTTTCGATATTGGAAGAAACCTCTTTTGCAATCTTTAGTTGTCCAGTAATGGTCGATATTTCAAGAGTTAACCCATTCATTCCTTTATTGGATCTGATTGTAATACTTGATGTAGCAGGGTTTGGGAATATATTAAAATAAAATTGGCTCCTTGATGCTGTGTTTAGACCGGTTGTATCAGCAAGAACAGCGTTATGAATTTTATTTACTCCATGATGAGTGCCAACCCACATATTACCAATGTAATCTTGTTCTAGGCAATGAATGTGATCATGGACTAGTCCGTCCATTTTTGTTAACGAGTAGAATCCAGTATCGGTTTTAACAGAGATTCCACCCCAGGTTGAAAACCAGATAGTACTATCGCTTGCAATCTCAATTTTCTCGACATAATTGTTTACTAAACCTTGAGTAGTAGTATAGAAATCCCAGTTAGCCCCATCAAACATAGCGGCTCCATTAAAAGATGCAAACCAAATATTACCTAGCAGATCTGTTCTTATATCCAGAATACCCGGACCAAAATCGTCAGACGGAATTACTATTGGATCAAAGCCCGAACCATTATAAATTGCGGGGCCGCCATAGGTGCCTACCCATATCCTATTTGACGAATCCTTTTCAATAGCCACAGAGGCAATGTCTGGTAAACCATCAGAAGGGTAAAAGTAGTCCCAGTTTTGCAGTAAGTTATAATCTGGTCCCTGGCAACGCTGCACACCTGACATATTAGAAATCCAATATTCCTCCAACCCAGTTGATATGAAGTCAATTGCACCGGTCTCTTGGTTGGTATAAACTGTGTCTAAAACATTACCAAAGTATCGATAAATATTATCAGCTTTGACACAAACTCGCCCCTGCATATCACTCTTTATTGCTTTTGCTGCTTGACTATTATAATGTGATAAGTAAGTACTCCAGTTTGAATCAAATTTGCTTATACCATTATATGTTGCAAACCAAATATTTGATTCAGAATCAGCATGAATATCATAAACTATGTTGTCCGCCAGAGCATTATTCGTCGAAAAGTAAGACCAGTTACCATTAAACAAAGTTGCCAAACCTCCAGAATTAAATCCGAACCATAGTTTACCTTGATGATCTCTATAACTGCATTTAATATGATTATTTGGCAAGCCATCAGATTCGGTTTGATGGGTCCAAGCATTGCCATCCTTATAAAACAATCCATCTGCCCCTGTGCCGAACCATAACTTTCCTTGATTATCAACATTAATACAATTTACGTATTGAATGGGAGATACAGAACCAAGTAATGTAGCAATGTCTAGAATATTCCATGAGGATCCGTTAAAGAAAGCAATGCTTAACCCACCGACCCATATAGTCCCATTGGAATCTTGCCCAATTGTTGAAACACCCTTGTTGTTTGTTGTCCATTGAATAGGATAGTGATTAAAGCCAGACCCATTAAAATCGGCAACGCCATTATTGTCTCCGACCCAGATTGTTCCTTGAGAATCTTCAAAAACAGTTCTTACTCCGCTACTTCCCAATCCGTCTGAGATTCCAAAATAATCTATATTATTACCATTAAATCTATAAAGACCAGTGCTGCTGGCAATCCAAACATTTCCTTGACTGTCACATATTAGATCGTTGCATTGTGAGTTACCGCTGCCTATTGCAATTGAATTAATGCTGTCCTGAAATTGCACATATAAGGAATCATTGTAAAAAAAACAGATATGCCCATCTTGATTAATATCAACGAATAACTCAAGTGTTTGATAGAAATTATGAAGAAACGAATACTGTCTAAAAGTATCTTGATTAAGATAGAATATTTCATTTGGCCCAGTGAACCAAATATCATTGGTGAGTGGATTTTGTGTTATATCAGCGATTGTATTACTACCTATACTTTGACCTGTATTATAGGTAGTGTATGTAGTAATTTGGTTTTGTGAAAAACATACAGAAGCTATTGAAAGGAAAAGAAAGAACAGGATTTGCTTTTTCATTAGTTGAATGATTAAGTATGAAAACAGGTATTAACGTTAAAGTGTTAATACCTGTAAATATATAAAAGTTAAATCTGTTTACAATGAAGTTCTCTAGTGTTGTACGGTGCTGGCAAATAATATGATATTGCAGTGGTTAGGCAGCTACCACAATGAGATATTTGGTCTAAATCTTGACCTAGCCCTGCATAATGGTCTGCCAAGTAAGAAAAGAAACAGTTAGGCGATATTCTGACCCTATATATTTTATCATAAGTTGGTTGCCCAGGACATACTGCCGGAATTACAAAAGGATAGGTTATTCCAGAACTTGCAAGAAATTCGGTGACTATTTGATTGCCATTAATATCTTGGTAGGTAACCTTGTAGTTATAGTCATCTCCAATATTATTAGACACTGTAATTGGCTGAGCAAATCCTGCTAACCCCCAAAACATTATACCTAAAGAAATAATTATTTTCATGTTCATTTTTATTCGTTTAAATTGTGAAAATGGACAGCGGCCAGCTGAAATAGTTATGGTACCAGAATTAAATTACATATACCAAAATTAGTTTTTTTAAAACATAAAAACCACAATACACATACTGCTTAAGAACAACATGTTATAGTGTAAGAAAATGTATTCAAAACGGACTTTCTCACGTAAACTTCCGGCTAATAGTAACTAAGTTAAATCTTAAAATTGACTATGAACGTTTTCGAGTTGGATCTGAAAAACATCAATAATGGTAATTGAATATTCTAAAAACAATATAACAATATAAAATACTGATAATCAATATCAATAAACGACATAATAGCATGTAATAAAACCTAATACAACGAAACAATTAATCCTAGCTGGATCACTTTTACAGAAAACGTTCCGAGGTTTTGTATTTCTACACATATCTTTAATTTGGCTAAAAATTGGTCATTTGTCTGTACAAATGTCGAACAAAGAATTATGAATAGTGCAGCACCTATTTTAAGAAATCATTATATAAGAAAAGACGGAACAGCTCCTGTCTATATTTTGACATATGTCAAACGACAGAGTACTCGTTTAAAAACTGGTATTTATGTTAAGCCAGGATCACTTATAGGCAGTTAAATCGCTGATTTAGCCACCTATCAAATTTAAACAGGCCTAATATTATCTTTAAAAGGAAATTAAAATGTACCATAGCGTTGTGTAGATTTTATCCCTAACTTTGATTTCCCTAACACTAATTAACCAGGTAATGAGGAAGTCAGCATTAATCATTCTACTTTCGTTTATTATACAGCTTACTTTAGCTCAAGCCCCTTCTCCTAATTGGGCCCATTCACTAGGTTCCTGGAGTGAGGATTTTACAGAAGCTGTGGCAGTTGATGCAGCTGGAAACGTATATATTACGGGACGATTCTGCGACACAATAGATGTTGATCCAAGCGCAAGCATATACAATTTAGTTGCCAGCGGTTTTATGAATGCATTTCTTATCAAATATAACCAAAATGGTGAACTGCTTTGGGCTAAATCATTTGGAGGTAATAACTCCACGGTTGCGTGGACTTTAACCGTAGATAGCTGGGGTTATGTTTATGTTGCCGGAAGTTTCTGGGGCACTTGTGATTTTGATCCAGGCTCGGGCACAAATACATTTACCTCAATGGGATCCGAAGACACATTCATATCCAAATTTGATAGTCTTGGGAATTATATATGGACAAAGATATTGAGTGGAGAAAGCAAATGCAGACCTTCCGATATTGCAACAAATCAAGCCGGGCACCTTTTTCTAACAGGTCATTATAAAAGCACTTGTGATTTCGATCCTGGATTTGGTATTGCAAGCATTAGCTCTACAGGATCAACTGAAGTATTTATAGTTAAACTTACTACAAACGGAAATTATGTATGGGCTCGAAGTATGGGAGGCAGTTCATTGGAGAATGGCATTTCCTTGGATGTAGCCGCCGATGGAAGTATTTATTCAACTGGATGCTTCCAAGGCAATGGAGACTACAACCCTAATGCCGGTGTCTACACCCTAAGTTCTGTTGCATCATGGGATATATTTATTAGCAAGCTTGATTCCGCGGGCAACTTTGTTTGGGCAAAATCAATTGGTGGCTATGGTGATGACAAAGGACATGAAATTAGAGTTGACCCTTCAGGAGATATTTGTTTGATGGGACAATATCAGGGAACAGTAAACTTCAATCCAGGCGGATCGCTTTACCATACTTCACAGGGTTTAATGTCTAATTTTATTTTGAAGTTTAACCCACTGGGCAATGTTATTTGGTTTAGAGAAATCAACTCAAACACACCGGCAGTTCAAACAGGGCTCGATATTGATTTATCCGGGAACATCTACTTCTCAAGCAGCTTTAGTCAAACTGCAGACTTAAATCCGGATACCGCTGTATTGAATGTAGGCAGCTCCAGTGGCCAGAATTTATACATCTGTAAAATAACAGCATTAGGTGATTTTGATTGGGCGACACATACGGCTGGAATGGGCGGAATTTTATGTCACGATCTGGTTGTCGACAACGCCCTAAATGTAATTCTTGCAGGCACTTTATCAGGAACAGTTGATTTTGAGCCAGACACCAGCATATTAAATTGCACCTCTAACGGGATTAATGATGCCTATGTCTTTAAGCTTAGCCAACGACAGCCAGACAGCATACTTTTATTGCAAATAGCTGCCTGTGACGACTACATTTCTCCAAGTGGTAATTACACATGGACTAACTCCGGAACCTATTTCGACACCATACCTAGCGCTGCAGGAAACGACAGCATAATGGAAATAGATTTAACAATAAATCAAACAAGCTATGCAGTATTATATGAGACAGCTTGCATCGGCTATAATTTCCTTAGTGAACACATTTCTATCTCCGGGACATACATTGATACGATAGCTAGCAGCACTGCCTGCGACAGCATTATTGTGCTCAATCTTACCATTCTCGATCTGGATACCTCAATAAGCAATAATGGATTTACGCTTACAGCTTTTGCTAGCGGAGCCAGCTACCAATGGATCGACTGTGGTAATGGAAACACAATTCTGCCAGGAATTACAACACAAACCTTCACTCTTTCCGTAAACGGATCGTATGCAGTTATTGTCGCACAAAATGGATGTACAGATACCAGCACTTGCCAAACGATTAATGCTATCGGAGTTGATGAATACTTTGATGATCAAATTCAGGTTTACCCAAACCCAACGGAGGATTTCCTTATTGTTGAATTTGCGGGATTTGTTAATACGGGTTATTTGGAAATATTTAATATTTATGGCCAAAAGGTTTCGATCGCCTCAATAAAGAAAACCTTTAAAATGCTTATTAACACAAGCAATTTAGAAAAAGGAACCTACTATCTGAAGGCAACTGTGGATCGTCGCTTTTCGCAATCAATACCGTTTGTAAAAATCAACTAGTGCTTTTTTTATCTACGTTGCACTTCACAATTTGCATGATGCAACTAATAATCAATTATCTGGGTAACATCACGAAATATTACAAAGAGGACAATCCAGAACTTCATTCTTTTTTTCAAGTGTTCGCTTGCCCCATTTTATTCTCATGATTTTATCATGCCAAATCAGACAATTCAACCGGACTATAAAAAAGATTCCCATTGCGCTATCAATGCCTTAGAAAATATAATTATTAAACTAGTCTAACCAATTCCTTCTAATAGCGAATAACGAGAACCAGAGCATAAACAGCGCAATAACAACCACCATTATCGGCATGATTAGAGTTTGTGCCAAACCATACACCTCTATTGATTTTGTAAAAAAAACATTGTGTGTCATTTGAATTATTACGGCAATAAGAGATAACAGCGCCGCAGGTTTAGCCCATATTTTTCTAAGAATAATTGCAAGCGAAGCTGCCAGTCCAGTTATAACTGCTACTGCAAAAACAATAACGGTCCATAGCGGATATGAATTATACAAGGCTCTTTCGTTAGCGGGAAGCGCTTCAAGTGCCTCATTCGAAATAAAGGTATGCGCTATAAATGAAAACAAGCCCATTATATTCCAGAGTACTAAAACAATGGCCACAACTAAAAACCATCCTGGTGCTTTTACTTTCTTATTTTCCATGTTTCTAATTTTATAGCTGCAATATAACTCTCTGTGCTAAAAGGACAAAACGAAATAAAGGGCAATAACTAAACTTTATGAAGACCTGTCTTTTATAATCCATCATCTAGATTCAATCTTAATAAGCATTCTCGCATTTCATTCTCAACCATTTACAGAGCTAGGTGTTATTAATTAATTAGTACTCGAATTACGAATCATAAACTAAGCTCTATGAAGATTGGTATACCAATGGAAGTAAACCCGCAAGAGCCACGCGTTGCGGCAACTCCCAAAACAGTTCAACGATTGATTAAGCAAGAGTTTGAGGTATTTATTCAGCAGAATGCTGGTGCAAAATCAAATTATGCTGATGAAGAATTCTCAAATGCTGGCGCATCAATTTTAAATTCTGCCAAAGAAATTTATGAAACTGCTGACATCATTTTGAAAGTGTTGGCACCAGCCGATAAAGAAATTAACTTGATGAAACCTGATCAGGTTTCGCTGAGTTATTTATGGCCAGCTCAAAATCCTGAACTTTTAAAAAAGCTTGCAGACAAAAAAGTAAATGCCATTGCCATGGATGCGATTCCCCGGATTTCACGAGCACAAAAAATGGATGTGCTCTCTTCGATGGCTAACATTGCGGGCTACCGATCGGTAATTGAAGGAGCCAATCATTTTGGTCGCTTTTTAAACGGACAAATAACAGCCGCAGGAAAGGTTGATCCTGCCAAGGTATTGGTAATTGGTGCTGGTGTTGCCGGACTAGCTGCTATTGGAACAGCTAATTCGTTGGGCGCCATTGTTCGCGCATTCGACACACGAAAAGAAGTGGCTGAGCAAATTGAAAGTATGGGGGCTAAATTCCTTACCGTTGAGATTGAAGAAGACGGCGCTACTGACTCTGGTTACTCGAAGGTAATGAGTCAGGCATTTATCGATGCAGAGATGCAATTATTTAGCGAACAAGCCAAAGAGGTTGATATAATAATTACAACCGCACAAATCCCCGGAAGGGAAGCACCAAAGTTAATCTTGGATTATCATGTTGCTGCCATGAAACCGGGATCGGTGATTGTTGATTTGGCTGCCTCTACAGGTGGCAACTGTGTACTTACCAAGAACAACGAAATTTATACAACTGATAACGGTGTAACCATTGTTGGCAAAGTTGACCAGCTTCCGTCACAGGCAAGTCAACTTTACGGAAACAACCTTTGCCATTTATTGGATGACATGGGCAAAGCTGAGAATTTCAACATTAACATGGAAGATGATGTTGTGAAACGCGCCATGGTAACCTACAACGGAGCTGTTAACTGGCCACCTGAGCCACTTCCGGTGAGTCCGCAAAAACCACAGAAAGAACAGCTTGCCGCACCGGCAGGACCAACACCTCAAGAATTAGCAAAGAAAAAAGCAATCTCCACAGGTATCAGTCTAGCGGCTATTGGCGCTTTGCTATTCTTACTTGGTAAAGTTGCACCGGCAGAATTCATGGGACACTTTACTGTTTTTGTTCTGGCCGTTTTTGTTGGCTGGCAGGTTATCTGGAATGTAAGTCACTCACTGCATACACCGCTTATGGCTGTAACAAATGCAATTAGCGGCATCATTATTATTGGAGGTTTGCTACAAACCACCAATGATCTTTCGAGCCCAATGACCATTATTGCCATTGTAGCTATTCTAGTTGCCAGCATAAATATAGTGGGCGGATTTTTTGTTACTCATCGAATGTTAAAAATGTTTAGAAAATAAGATCATGATATCAGAACAAATACAAACCGCATCGTATCTATTTGCCAGTATCTTATTTATTTTAAGTCTAGGCGGATTGTCCTCGCAGGAATCTGCAAAACGAGGAGTTTATTACGGAATCATTGGTATGGCCATCGCTATTCTTTCAACCGTATTGGGTGAAGGAGCCAGTGGTTATGTTTACATTATTATTGCCATCGCCATTGCTTCCCTTATCGGAATTATTGTGGCCCGAAAAGTTGAGATGACCTCAATGCCACAACTAGTCGCCATCCTACACAGTTTTGTTGGATTGGCTGCCGTACTGGTTGGTTTTGGATCTTACATGGATCCACACACAGCAACTTTGCATGGAGCTGAGCACACCATCCATTTGGTGGAAGTTTTCATTGGTGTATTCATTGGAGCCATAACTTTCACAGGGTCTATTATTGCATGGGGAAAACTTGATGGAAAAATTCGAAGCAAACCACTGCTCTACCCCGGTCGCCATTTGGTAAATATTATTTTAGTAATTGTTTCAATCGTACTTGGAGTTTTATTCACCATGGCTGATGGAACCAACGGAATGATTCACCTCTACATTATGACAGCAATTGCTTCCTTTATTGGCGTAATGTTAGTAATGGCCATTGGTGGTGCCGATATGCCAGTTGTTGTTTCGATGTTGAACTCATACTCCGGCTGGGCTGCGGCTGCGGCTGGATTCATGTTAGGTAACGATTTATTGATTGTTACCGGAGCCTTGGTTGGAAGTTCGGGAGCCATTCTTTCCATAATAATGTGTAAAGCCATGAACCGTTCGTTCATCTCTGTGATCTTTGGTGGATTTGGCGATGCACCATCAGGTGAGGCCAAAGAAATGGAAGGTGAAGTCACCTCAACCAATCATCAAGAAGTTGCTGAATTATTAAAAGAAGCTAAATCTGTGATTATTGTTCCGGGTTATGGAATGGCAGTTGCAAAAGCACAATACCCGGTTTACGAACTGGTGGAGTTATTGAAAAAAGCAGGAAAGGATGTTCGCTTTGGCATTCATCCTGTGGCTGGCCGATTACCCGGACACATGAACGTATTGCTTGCTGAAGCAAATGTACCTTACGATATCGTTCATGAAATGGAAGAGGTTAACGATGATTTACCAACGACAGATGTTGCCATGGTTATTGGTGCCAACGATATTGTAAACCCAGGTGCACAAGACGATGATAGCAGTCCTATTTACGGAATGCCAGTAATTGAAGTTTGGAATGCAACAAAAGTGATTGTAATGAAACGATCAATGGCGGCAGGTTATGCAGGTGTTGAGAACCCGCTCTTCTACAAAGAAAATGCAGACATGCTCTATGGCGATGCCAAAGACAGTGTTGACAAAATAAATGGCTTTTTGAAAAGCTAGTTGATAGATTTACTCACACCGTGACTTTGAGTCACGGTGTGAGTTCTAATAATCTCCAAGTTTATCAACTATTGATTTCTTTAATAATATAGGATAGAACAAATCGAATATCCAGCTTTTAAGCTAAGCAGTTGAACGTTTTTTATAAAAGTACTAGCACTATATTAGTCCAAATTTGCGTAAGCAATCAACTTCGTCAAGTACATCTTAATCAAATTTTAACAAAGAGAGCAAACAACAATACGTCCTTAATTTAAGTCTTATTTCTGGGGATTGCGCACAACAGAATGAAAGCGGTTTGCGTTTATAATTTTGGGGATTTAAACTTATTCAGATGGACAAAACATATTGCAATAAAGCAAACAAACTCAGCATTCGTATTGAAAATGATATCATAATTTATTTCAAACTCAATTCAAACAAACCAGAGTATAAAGTTGAATATTCAGAGATGGGCTTTGGACTGCGGGTGCATCGATGTGCCGATGACTCGGTTACCATTAACGGCAACATGCAATTTGATGCGGTGGGGAATATTCGCTTCAAAGGTGTAATTGGCAACAACACCGCTTACAAGGAATACCTGTTCGAAAAGTGTGGTACTTTTAAATCCGCCTGGAAGCATACAGACAAGGAGAATCACATGAATTCATAGAGTAAAACATAAGGTTTAGGATCAAGCTTTGGAGAATAAAAAAATCCTGCCCTTCAGGAACAGGATTAGTTATCAATGATCCATTTCTCCCCCGAGAAATTTCCATTACCCAAATGAACATAAAAAAGACAAAAGAATATTAACCCTATTTGTGTTTTACAACAAGTATTGCGATACTATGCTTTTCGGGTGGCCTTATTAAAGCACTGTCGACACAGCGGTTCGTAGCTGTCCTTCTCGCCCAGAACAACTAATTTTTCCGATTCACTTAAACGATGAGAGTGCTGTGCCAACATGCCGCAGCGCATGCAAATGGCGTGTACTTTTGTTACATATTCAGCAACGGCCATTAGTTCAGGTATTGGTCCAAAAGGTTTACCCTGAAAATCCATATCAAGGCCGGCAACAATTACCCGAATACCTTGATTGGCAATTTGATTACAAACACTAGCCAGACCTTTATCGAAAAACTGCGCCTCATCAATTCCAATAACTTCGACATTATTAGCCAATAGCAAAATATTAGCGGAAGACTCCACCGGCGTTGAATGAATAGCATTCTCATCATGTGATACAACCTCCACATCTGAGTAGCGGGTATCAACCACTGGTTTAAAGATCTCAACCCTTTGCTTGGCAAATTTAGCACGCCTTAAGCGTCTGATTAACTCTTCCGTTTTTCCTGAAAACATAGAGCCTACAATCACTTCCACCCATCCTGCCTTCACAGAATTCTCAACCGGATTCTCAATAAAATTCATACCAGCAATTCAACTTTTGGTCTATTGCAAATGTAATAAAATAGGTTTTTCATCTAATACTTCATCGGAAAGAGATGTTAACAAAATGTAGTCTCAAGGTATCAATAAGCAATATAAACTAGAATCACTTGATTTAAAAAAAACTAGATATAAAAGAAAAGGCAACCCGTTTTGGATTGCCTCTTTTGGAGTATATAAGGAATGTTTGACTAGTAATTCGATTCTTTAATTTCGAAATATGACTGTGGGTGTAAACATGCCGGGCATGTTTTAGGTGCTTTTGCACTTTCATGAATAAATCCACAGTTACGACATTTCCAAACGATCTTACCTTCACGCTCAAAGATTTTACCCTCTTCAAGATTATTGTAAAGAGTACGATATCTGTGTTCGTGTGCTTTTTCAACTTTAGCAATCATTTTAAAAGCAACAGCTACTTCTTTAAATCCTTCCTCTTCTGCAACTTTTGCAAATTCAGGATAAAGCTCAGTCCACTCTTCATTCTCACCATCAGCCGAAGCTTGCAGGTTTTCAAGAGTTGTACCAATCTTTCCTGCAGGATATGTAGCAGTTATTTCAACCATATTACCTTCTTCTAAAAACTTAAAGAAACGCTTTGCATGTTCTTTCTCGTTCAAAGCAGTCTCATCGAAAAGTGCAGCAATCTGCTCCAATCCTTCCTTACGTGCCTGTTTTGCAAAATAATCGTAACGCATTCTTGCCTGAGATTCTCCGGCAAATGCCTTCAATAAGTTCTTTTCTGTTTGGGTTCCGGTTAACGATTTCATATCTTTTTTTCTAAGTTTTAAATCCTTAAAATAACGTTAACAAAAATAATTGATACAGCAACGTTCGACTATAAAATGCACATGTTATTAAATCTAGTTTTATTATTTATAATGATTCAACGTAACTTTAAAAGATATTTGCATCTAAATAATAAGCCGACACAAAGCCAGTTATTAAAAGCAATTACTAAATTTGTGCCCCAATGAAAAAAATGAAGAAATACCATATTTTGCCGCTATTCATTCTCGTTCTGGCAGGATGCTTTGCCTCATGCGATATAATTAATCCGGAAGAAGAGATACCTGCCTACATAGCTATCGACACGTTTATGTTATCGACCAACACCTCAACTGAAGGTCCAAACAACCACAACATTACAGATGCATGGATATCCGTAAATGGTGATTTTGTTGGTGTGTTTGAACTTCCGTGTAAAATTCCAGTTTTAAATAAGGGCATGGTTGATTTATTTGTGAAGCCGGGCATTAAGAACAACGGCATTGCATCATCAAGACTAAGCTACCCTTTCTATTCGAACTACAGCACAGAAGTTGAGCTCACCGAACTTGAAGTTCAGCAGATTAGTCCGACAGTTGATTACTACCAGGAAACCATATTCGATTGGTTTGAGAATTTTAGCGAACAAGGTAATTCGCTTGATACGATTGCCGGGAGTACTGTAGATTTAAAATATACTACCTACAATGGATCAAAAGCAGGTTTAATTGAATTGGTAGATGAAGATGATTTCTTCAGAGCACAGTCAATTGACTCATATCAGTTTCCGAATATAAACACGCCTGTTCTTTACTTTGAGATGGATTACATCACGAACAATCCGTTTACAGTTGGTATATACATGATTATTGATGGTCAAATAAATGTACAGCCGCTCATTTTCATCAATCCTATCGATCATTGGAACAAAATCTACATTGACCTTAGCTACTATTCACAAACCACTTACTATGCCGATGAATACCGGGTATATATTGAGGCTGCTAAGAGCGATACCATTGAACGAGCTGAAATTATTTTAGATAATCTAAAACTGCTACACTTTTAATGGATAAGAAAAGACAAACCATAAAGTATCTCGTATTCGACTTTCTTTCCGGAGCAGTTGCATGGATGCTGTTTTATATTTTCAGGAAGATAATTATCGAGCCTAAAAAGTTCGGTTACAAAATACCTATCGACTTTGATGCAAATTTCTACTACGCCCTCATATTTATACCGCTGTTTTGGGTGGCCCTCTATTACATAACGGGTTATTATAAAAACGTTTATCGCAAATCGCGATTAAAAGAATTAAGTGGAACGCTGCTAATCACGCTTATTGGATCAACGGTGATATTCTTTTCACTGATACTAGATGACTGGGTAGTATCCTATCGTCATTATTATAATTCTTACTTTGCATTAATTGGGTTGCATTTTATATGTACTTATTTGCCTCGCGTAATAAGAACAACCAGTACCAATCATAAAATTCAAAACAGAGAGATTGGTTTCAACACTCTTATTATTGGAAGTAACGAGAAGGCTTCCCAGATTTACAAAGACTTAAACGACACGAAGAAGTCAGCGGGAAATAAGTTTATTGGATTCATTCATGCACGCAAACAACACGAATATCTTTTAAATGAGCAAATGCAACATCTTGGCGGTTTGGACGATTTGGTGCAGGCCATAAAAGAAAATAATATAGAGGAAGTTATTATTGCATTGGAATCAAAGGAGCACGATCAAATAGGGCGTATCATTAACCGTCTTGAAGGATTTGATATTGTGGTAAAAGTAATCCCGGACATGTACGACATCCTTACTGGTAAAGTAAAAATGTCATCGCTCTACGGCACACCACTTATTCAAATTTCTCATGACCTAATGCCAGCCTGGGAAGAAAATGTAAAGCGCATTGTAGATGTAGTACTATCTACAGTTGCACTTATTCTTCTTTCACCTGCTTATCTGGCCATTGCTATTGCTGTAAAACTTTCAAGCCCCGGTCCTATTTTTTATTCCCACGAGCGCATTGGACGCTACGGCAAACCGTTTACTATTTATAAATTCCGCTCCATGTATACTGATGCAGAGAAAAATGGACCGGCACTTTCGAGCAAAGCAGATAGTCGAATTACGCCTTTTGGCCTCTATATGCGAAAATTACGTATCGATGAACTTCCTCAATTCTACAACGTACTCATTGGCGATATGTCGCTTGTTGGGCCTCGTCCGGAGCGACAGTTTTTTATTGATCAGATTCTACCCAAAGCACCTCATTACATCCACCTGCAAAAAGTGCGACCAGGAATTACATCATGGGGACAAGTAAAATATGGCTATGCGGAAAATGTAGATGAAATGATTGAACGCTTGAAATATGACATCATTTATATTGAGAACATGTCCTTGTATGTCGATTTCAAGATTTTAATTTATACCGTAAAGATTGTTGTGCAAGGCGCTGGAACCTAGAGTCAAGTTACACCGCCCTAAACCTTTCGCTTAGACTTTTCCCAATTTACACTTTGATTTCCTTTTAAATATCGGAATAAGCCAAGGTACATGGCCAAATTCATGATAAAAAAGTAATAAGGAACAAATAGTATTTTGAAGCTAATTTTACGGTTTTCGAAATACCAACCAACAAGAGCAGTTAGATAGAATGCTATCTGCAAATACAATAATAGCTGATATAAAGATTGTGCAGGACCTGTTTCAAAAGCCAATAGCACATTTAAGGGAATTACCAATAAAAGCAACAAAGGCGTAACCATCCATCGTAAGAACTTGTGCGAAATGTACTGGATAGAAAGCCAGCCATGTTTGAATGGATTGAGCAGTGTCTTTAGCCTAAGAACACTTTGAACAGCGCCAGCAGCAATCCTTATTTTTCGTTTTAATTCTTCATGAACATTCAGTGATGCATCTTCGATGGCATAAGCTTCAGGGTCATACTGAATGGTGTAACCGGCAATAGCAACTCGCAAGGAAATAATGAAATCATCAAGCAAAGTATCTTTCTCAACTTCCCTAAAAAGCTCAGTTCTTATTGCAAAAAGCTCGCCCGCCGCACCAATGGTTGACGAAAGTTCAGCCTCTAGTTTTTTCAAAGCTGATTCGTATCTCCAGTAAATGCCTTCTCCTGATCCGGAAGCAGTATCTTTATCTGTTGCAAATATGCGCTTCTCTCCAGATACACAGCCCACCTTCGGATTACTGAACAACTCAACAATTTTAGCAATAGAGTTAACACCCAAATCGGTATTGCAATCAGTAAACACAACAATTGGAGTTGTCACCTGCTGCATCCCACGGTTCATTGCAGAAATCTTTCCTCCTCGTTTGTCTTCATGTAAAACGCGAACACCATCAGTTGCGGCCAATATCTCTGGAGAGCCATCATCAGAGCCATCGGTAACAAACAGGATTTGAAGCTTATCCTTTGGGTAATTAAGCGAAAAGGAATTTTCGATTTTCCGTTGTAGATAATCCTTCTCGTTGTATGAAGCAATAAATAATGTAACCTCCGGCAAATAGTTTTCATCAACCGGTCGCTTATTTCCTTTAAAAAGCAATTTAAGTTTAACCAACAGAAACATTAACAAAGGATAACCTAAATATGAATAGAAGATTACAACAATAAATATCCAAAATATGATAGCGGTACTACTCATTCAACTATTTCTCCATTCACTAAATTCGCTTGATAAAAATCGGCAAGATTACCCGCGATCCCTTGATTATCGAAGTTTAACTCAATAAAATTTCTTGCAGCTGCACCTATCCGTTTCGCTTTATCGGCCTCATTTATACAAAGCAGTATTTCGTTTGCAAACTCCCGCGGCGCATTGGCAATTAACACATGCTGGTTATGACTGGCAGAAATTCCCTCGATACCAACGGCCGTAGACACAATACATCTGGCAAGCGCCATTCCTTCAATTATTTTTATGCGCATACCACTACCCGATAACAAAGGAACAATCATTATTTGTCCTTTGGTTATAAACTCATGCGCATCGTTAACTTCACCAAAATACTTCAATTGCTTAATACCCGAGAATTTTTTCACTAACCATTCGGGCGCATTACGACCAGCCACATGAAACTCAACAGCTGGCTGTTCCTTTAATATCTCAGGCCATACATTCTCAACGAACCAAATAAGTCCTTCTTGATTTGGAGCCCAATCTAATGCGCCAATATGAACTATATGCGATAAAGTTGAGCTTTTCTGCAGGGCGCTATACTCATTAGTAAAAATACCGGTTTGACATACATGTAATGGTTTGGTATTTCCCACCTTTTGAAAGACCTCTCCATCGCGTGCAGTAATTGGCACGAGTAAATCGTACTTATTTACAATCTCCTGCTCCATTCGTGCAATTCGTTTTACCAAACTCTTAAGGTAGAATCGTTTAAGCATGTTGGGTTCTTGCTGCATTACCCTTTGCCATATCTCATGCTCGATATTATGTGCGCGCAGCACAATACTCGCCTTAGTATGCCTTCTAATTACATCAATGTACATAGTAAGGTACAAGCCCTCCAGCTGAATAATGTCATACCTATCTTTAGCTATTAGCTTAACAAGGGATTCTTCAAAATTGGCTGAAATAAAACGAGAGGCGGTATAAGGCTTTCGCGAGAAAATATAATTTAAGAATGCTCCTTTTGCAGAGATTGGTGCATCTACTGTCACCAACTCAAAATCGAGCTGAGCTTTCAATTCCTCCGGCAGCAAATTTTCATCCACCCGATGTTTTAGCGTATTCATGGCCAGAACAGTAAGCTTATGCCCATTCATTGCTAAACCACGCGATAAATTTAAAGTGGCAATGGCGCCACCATCAATTGCCGGATAAGGTACTTTATTACAAACCTGTAAAATATTCATACTGCAAGCATATTCACTTCGTTTGCAAAAATATCTAATTGTATTCGATTATTGGTCAAACTTTGAAACTAGTTATTGCTAAAACTTAATAGTATAACCATAGCCTCCTGAATCGGAGTCTTTCTTGTTAGTTTCTTCCGATGTTTCTTCAGCCGCTTTTTCAACATACTGATATGCGAAGCCAGGTGTTTGCTTGCCTAAAACAAAAGGAATTCGAAATTTCATATTCTTCTTAACCTTCATCCCTTTATTGAATGAAGGGTTAAATTTAAGCAGACCTATAATCCTCAGTGCCTCTTCGTCGCAACCAAAACCTACCCTACGAATAATCTTCTCCCTTGAAACATCACCATTATGATCTACATCAAAAGACACATGTACGATGCCCTCAATGCCCTTTAATCGTGCCTCATCCGGATATCGCAGATTTTCTTTTATAAATTTCTCCAATGATTCTTTGCTTCCAGCATAGCTCGGCATGTTTAAAAACGCCTTGCCTTTCTTAGTATCCTTTTTTTGCTTCTTCATTAGTTCAATAATGGATTAATCTGCAAACACAAACTTAACCAAATTCCAACAGGCCTAAAACATGTAGCAGTGTTTATTGTTATCTTCGCATAAATAATTTATACATGCGTTTTTATTTCCTGAACATAGCTTTACCCATTATCATCATATTAATTGATATAATTGCCTACTACGGCGAGCGACATATTATCAATGGTTTTAAAAGCAAGGCCCTAAGAATTCTGATAAAGAGCCTATACTGGCTGGTTAGTGCCATAACAGTTGGAGGTATTCTCTACCTTTTCATGAATCAACCAGATTATACGGCAACCTCTTATTATCAGAAAATAAGTTTGTTTCTGGCCTTTTGCCTACTCTTTTATTTACCCAAACTTATTTTCATTGTTTTCATCATTATTCATAATCTGGTAGCGCTGTTTCGATGGGGCATGCACAAAATGAGCAACACTGAACCTTCGGATAAAAGCCGACGAAAATTCATACTGAACACCGGATTAGTTGTGGCTGCACTTCCCTTTCTCTCTATATTACATGGAGTAACACGGGGAAAATATTTATTTCAGGTTCATGAAGTACCTATTCGTTTTGCTGGATTACCAAAAGCATTTAATGGTTATAAAATAATTCAGATATCAGATTTCCATATCAATGCTTTTTTGAATAATGAAGATCAGCTTGAGCGAGCTATAGGACTTATAAATGAACAGCAGCCGGATCTTGTGGTTTTTACCGGCGACATGGTAAACAACAACAGCAATGAGATGAAGCCTTTTGTTGAACAGCTAAAGGGTATTAAAGCAAAAGATGGTAATTTGAGTATATTGGGTAATCACGACTATGGAGATTATTCTTCATGGCCAAGTGATGAAGAAAAAGACCATGACCATCAACAGCTTATTAGCTATCAAGAACAGGCAGGCTTCAAGGTATTACGTAACGAAAATTTTGCAATTGACCGTGATGGTGAAAGCATTAACATACTGGGGGTTGAGAATTATGGAAAGCCTCCCTTTCCACAATACGGCGATTTAGCAAAGACGATGCAAGGTGTGAACAGCGACGGATTTAAGATCCTCCTTTCTCATGATCCATCTCATTGGGATATTGAGGTACTTGAAAAAACAAACATAGCCCTAACCTTATCTGGTCATACACACGGTATGCAAATGGGAATTGACATACCCGGTTTTAAATGGAGCCCTGTTCAATACAGGTACCCACGATGGGCTGGACTTTATGCAGAAGGAAATCAATTTTTATATGTAAACCGCGGACTTGGATTTATCGGATACGCCGGAAGAGCAGGTATCTATCCGGAAATAACAAGTTTCGAATTACTCTCCAGCTAATTATTGTTAGCCTTATTACTTTTGCGTTGGCT
>JBFHES010000042.1:0-21209 GCA_041584015.1 Bacteroidales bacterium | reverse complement strand
TTTATTTTCTAAAAACTGATCGATAACAATAAAACCGGAACCAGCTTTATACATCATAACGCTACTGCCATGCACTTCTTCGCAGGCATCACTAAGCTCCTCTTCTGATACTTCAATAATTTCAGATAAAGCCAACAGCGACATAGGCGCCTGTTGTTTTTTCAGTTCTGCCATCATCAACGGAACAATTGAATTATCGCCTAAAACCGCTTCGGATAATTCCTCCATGCGATTTATGAGATCTTCGGTTCGCTTTCGATGGATTAAGGGCTGCACATCAAAAATCTGTCCACCGCCCAAAGTTTTGTCGCTTGAGGTATTTCGAATAATAAAGCGGTCGCGATCGAACAACACACCACTCTTTGATAATGCAATCTGCACATGTGCCTCTTCTCCGGGCATTAATTTATCTTTATCAATCAGCTGCATGCGTGCCTGAGTTTTAAATGTACCCGCATGAAAAATCACATTAGCCCTGCGTGGCAATGCACCTCCATCCTTGAACAGCTTTATTTTTGCATCTACAAGACTTGTTGCATCTACAAGCTCATCACAAAGCATCATGCCTTTCTCAAAATCTTCAGATTTCAATCCCACTAAATTAATGGCAGCACGGTCTCCTACAGATACGAATTCAACATTCTTGGCGTGGCGCTGTAATCCTCGCACTTTGTATTTTTTATCACCGGGGAGTAAATGCACTTCAGCTCCCTTGCTCAACTTACCACCTAAAACCGATCCTGTTGCCACATAGCCTAAACCCTTCACATCAAATAACCGATCGATGTACATTCTAAATAGCTTCCCAATCGGACGATTACTTACAGCCTGTCCTATTTCGGCTAGTTGAATTAGCAAGTGATCAATACCAGCACCATTAGCTGAGGAGACCGGAATAATTGGTGCGTCCTGTAAAGTTGTACCGGCAAACTGATCCATAATTTCAAGTTCAACCAATTCAAGCAAATCCTCATCAACCAGGTCGGTCTTTGAAATTACAACTACACCTTTCTCAACTCCGAGCATATTAATGATATTCAGATGCTCTATTGTTTGTGGCATTATTCCACTATCAGCAGCAATCACCATCATTACCATATCAAAGCTACAAGCCCCGGAAACCATCGTATCGATAAAGTCCTTATGCCCCGGAACATCAATAATTCCTGCGGAAATCCCATCTGGTAGTTCAATATGTGAAAAGCCAAGATTAATGGTAATACCACGCTCCTTCTCCGCCTTATGCGTATCACAATCAATTTGTGTGAGTGCTTTGATCAATGATGTTTTCCCATGATCAACGTGCCCTGCCGTTCCGATTATTAGGTGCTTCATTCCTGGCACTTTTTTATAACAGCTGCAGTTGTTTCGGCAATATATTCTATATTATCATCAAAAATTGTTAAAACATTAATAAGGATTTTACCCTTTCTGAGAATGGTAACAACAGGTAGCTTACATTTCATCAATTCCGCATTTATTAACTTAGCAATGCGTGTTCTGGCCTTTGAACTGGAGCAATTTATACTTGGAACTACTGCAAAGGAAGGGACCTTCACATCCGGTAGTGTTCCACCTCCAAACTGTCCGTCATCTTTAATTACCTCCGCCGCTAATAAATGCTTCTCGAACCCTACCTTAAGCAGATCCGCCTTTTTTGCCAGCACATCAGTTCCCTGATTAACTAGATTGAACAGCACATTCCTCTTATATAAATGATCATTGAAAAGGTAATTCCTGCATGCCGCCTCTAAATAGGCTATGGTGATTTTACCGACACGCAAGGCACGGGTCATCTGTTCCTTTTTAAGTTTAGCAATGTATTTTTTCTTACCAACAATAATTCCTGCTTGCGGGCCACCTAATAATTTATCGCCACTAAAACACACCATATCCGCGCCAAGCCGAACCGCCGACTTTACATCCGGTTCATCAGCTACTTCTTGCAATCCTGCCTTATGTAACAATCCAGAACCTAAGTCATAAATTACAGGAACCTTCTTCTTTTTGCCAGTGGCTATCAATTCGTTAATGGCTACCTCCTCGGTAAATCCAGTAATGGTAAAATTAGACTTGTGGGTTTTAAAAATCAGACGAGTTTGTTCGTTTATCGCATGCTCGTAATCACTCAAACGAGTTTTATTGGTTGTTCCTATTTCAACCATTTTACAATCTGATGCTGCCATAATATCCGGCAGACGGAACGAACCTCCAATTTCAATTAATTCGCTTCGAGAAACGATTACCTCATAATTTTTTGCAAACACTCTTAATACAAGCATTACGGCTGCAGCATTATTATTGACGACTAGTGCATCTTCAGCGCCTGTTAAATACTTCAATATATCTATGAGATGTGCATGCCGACTGCCTCGCTTTCCGGTTTCCAGATCGAACTCCAGATTATTATAGCCCTTCAGAATTTCGGCTGTATCGTTGCATAGATCGGCACCAATTGGCGATCTCCCGAGGTTTGTATGAATTAAAATGCCTGTTCCGTTAATTACCGGTTTAAGGCTATTGGTAAATACTGCTGTTGCTTTGTTTTTAACTAAACTTATAATTTCATTAACTTCAGGGATTACACTTGTTTTTGCGTTCGATTTCCGAATTTCAGCGAGTACCTGCCTTATTGCATATTTTACAAGTTCGCGTCCGTAATTGTTAATTAGCGGCGACAAACCTTCTGAGGAGAGCAATTTCTCAACTGCTGGCAGTTTATTCAAATCGGTATTTCCTGCTTTCATTCAACTAATGAATTATAATTATAGCTTAGCAGAGAAGGCAGGGATCGAACCTGCCATAGTTGGTTTTATCCAACTACTACCGGTGTTGAAGACCGGCTGGACCACCAGATCCTTCCTCTCTAATTCAATTGAAGTTTCCGACACGATCGAAAAATCTTAGGTTTCAAATATAAACAAAATCAAATAATAAAAGCTGGCGGTACTGGCAGCCTTAGGGGCAACCTTAAATAATTTCAAACGTCTACCTGGTTATGATATGCTTTAAATGTTTTGCATATTCAGACAAGGATGTCTTTTATGATTATTTTAACCTGAAAGACTGATATTATTTTTTATATTTGATGATTAAATAAGTGTAAATTATTACAAACAATGTTATGAGAAAATTATTCTTAAGTATGCTGGGAGTGCTTTTAGCACTGGCAGTGGTCGCACAGACCAACTTAACAGTAGCCTCAGACTTTACGGTAACAGATACACAAGGAGACGTGCACAACCTATTTGCTTATCTTGATGATGGTAAAATTGTTGTCCTCGACTTCTTTTTTGATACCTGAGGTGGCTGCATCGCTTCTGCACCTGCTGTCGAGCAAGCATTTCAACATTTCGGATGTAATTACGGTAACGTAATTTTTCTCGGAATTAATCCTAACGACACAGATGCCGAAGTAATAGCTTTTATGAACACATACGGCTCTACCTTTCCACATGCCAGTGGGCTTGATGGAGGCGCCGATGTAGTTTGTAGTGCATATGGAGTTACTAGCTACCCTACAATGGTAGTGATTGCACCAGACAAAACAATCCTTGAACAAGATGCTTCAAGCTCTTCCATTATTGGAGTGGTTGAAGGTCATGGTGGATTGCAAATGGAATGTCCTGAAGGTTTATGGGCGGATTTTATTATTGAACCTGTTACTGTTGTAATTGGTAATCAAATAAAATTCACAGACCTATCAACTGGTGAGAATTTTTCTCGCATGTGGCATTTCGATACAGGTACACCGGCAAACTCAAACGATTCAATAGTTTTTGTTCAGTACGACACACTAGGTACTTATGATGTAACTATCGAAGTATCGAATGGTATTGATGTGATGTTTAAAACAGAACAAATTCATGTTGTGAATCCAAGTGCGCCAAATCCTGATTTCGTTGCTAACCAAACAATTGTTCAAGTTGGAGATACGGTTAACTTCTATGATTTATCGACGGATATACCAACAACATGGGACTGGATTTTCCAGGGAGGTTCGCCTACATTCTCAAGTGACACCAACCCTACCGGAATTGTTTACAATTATCCAGGCACCTACAATGTATATTTGAACTGCGACAACGCATGGGGATCAGCATACGCCACAAAGTATGATTACATCACCGTACTTGCAGTTGAACCTCCTGTGGAAGTTTGTGACACTATTACAAACATGCTGGAGCTTGATTCATTAATGGTATTGGAAATTGATCCATGGGGAGTTGTTCCGGGAAATAATGAGCTAGGCTACAAGGCTTATGCTGATAAATTTGTCAACAACTTCAATTATGATAAAATTGATGGCATGGTGGCTAAAGTTCATGTAGCAAGCGGGTCATCCAATGGTAAGGTTAAATTCCACATTTGGGAAGAAGACTCGATAACGCTGATGCCAGGCGCAAGTGTTGGTTCAAAGGAATTCTTCATTAGCGACTTTACGCCAAACTTTGCACAATTTGTACTGTTTGATAATCCTGTTGAGATTTCAGGTAATTTCTTCATGGGCTACGAAGTATTCTATTTTGGATATGACGTTTTTGCAACAAGTATGGCTAAACATCGCGGACAATGGGGTTCATCAACCTTATACATCCAAAAGAGTAATACTCAATGGGTAGCATCTAAAGATCTTCCAATAATTAATTCGCCACATACATCACTTGCTATCGAGCCTATTGCCTGCTCATCGGATACTTCAGTATTTGGAGTAAACGAAGTTGAATTTGTTCAGAGTAACATTTCACTTTATCCAAATCCAACAACAGGTAAAGTAACCTTAGCTTTTAACGATGATTCATGTGACAATTGTGAAATTAAGATTTTCAGTTTAACAGGAACCATGTTAGAATTAAGCCATAAAAACACTTCGTTTAGCACGAAAGAGCTTGACTTCAGTCAGCAGCCAAATGGAATTTATTTCATTAATATTGTTTCTGACAAAGAAGTGGTAACTAAGAAGCTTATATTATCCAGATAGTTTTTAAACTTTAAATATTGAAAGACATCCCAAATTGGGATGTCTTTTTTTTATCATTATGTTACAAAGAATATCCGTTTTCATTTTACTATTAAGCCTGTTCGCCAGCTGCGACCCAAGTGCTTCTCAAAACAAAGCACAAACAAGTAAGAACAAAAGCACCACAACTGAAAACTGGAGAAAAGCTGAGATAAGCTATGCAAACGGTTTTTCTATTGAATATCACAAGCAAGTAAAGGTACTCCGAATCTTTAATCCATGGCAAGGCGCTCAGAGCATATCCGCAACCTATGTACTTTACCCGCGTGATGAAAAAGAACCAACATTCAACGAACCTTGCATTAAGATTCCGATTCCAATCGAATCAATTGTTTGCCTATCAACTACGCATATTGGTTTTTTAGAAGTAATTGATGAACTCGAATCTATTGTAGGAATTTCGGGTAAAGAATTAATCAACAACAAGCTTGTAGCAAAAAAAATTGAGCGTGAAGAGATTATTGATGTTGGCTATGATCAGAGCCTAAACAAAGAAATTCTGGCAGTTCTTGAACCAGACCTCATTATGGCTTACAGCGTTAATAACGAGCTGTCATCGGCAAGTGCTAAGCTCGAAGAAATGGGTCTTTCACTCGTGCTGAATGCTGAATACCTGGAAGCACATCCATTGGGCAAAAGTGAATGGATAAAATTTGTAGCAGCATTTTACAACAAGGAAGCACAAGCAAATAGTTATTTTGCACAAACTGCAGCAGCCTATAATTCAACTGCTGCATTAATATCTCCTAACATTAATCGACCTACGGTAATGACCGGACTTCCCTGGAAGGACACCTGGTACGTACCGGCAAATGATTCGTATGCTGCACAGCTAATAAAAACGGCCGGAGGCAAGTATGTTTGGGATTATCTTGAAGGCAATCAACCAGCTGCACTTGGTATTGAACAAGTATATAATGAAACCTTGCAAACAGATATTTGGATTAATGCCGGAATAGCCAATAACAAGCAGGATATTACCGCAACTGACGAGCGTTTGTCAGGATTGAAGCCATTGAGAACAAATAGAGTTTACAACAACAATATGATTCAAAATCCTAATGGAGGTAATGACTACTGGGAATCAGGATTGCTCAAACCTCATATAATCCTGCAAGATTTGATTGAGATTTTTCATCCTGAGTTAATAGATCACGAACTTGTTTATTATAAGCACTTGCACTAATACAATTAGGATGAAGAAACATTATAGCATCAATGTTTTAGGTAAGGTTCAAGGGGTTGCTTTTCGCTATCACACCAAACAAACCGCACAGAAGTTAAGTATTTGTGGCTTTGTGAAAAACATGGTCGATGGCTCGGTGTATATTGAGGCAGAAGGAAACCAACTAAACATTCAACAATTTATTAATTGGTGTAAGCAGGGGCCTTCCCGGGCCAGAGTAGATACCATCCACGTAAACGAAGCACCGGTTCAAAACTATAAAAGTTTTGAGATACGATAACCCTTCCGGGTTATTATGATTTATAATACTTTCTCGGTGTCCACTCTTCTGGATTCACATTCCTACATGGAGGGTTTTCAACATCAACAGCATAGGAATATATGTGGCATCCGTTCTCCCAGCGATCGTCAAATCTTATTTCTCCTGCTGCAAACAAAGCCTCAGATTCCTGCGCCATCCCAGTAAGATAATCTTCTGGTTCCCATACCACAGAATACAATGGACTTCCACCACTTACTTTCAGAGCAGCCTTTCTAATCTTATATGTTTTATTAATGAAGCGCTCTCGGGTTAGCTTATACAATTGATTATCCACTTGTTCTTGCCCGGGTTCTAACTCATACCCTAACTGTTTGTTATAGACAATCGATGCTTTGTTATCCTTTAAAATGCGTATGTATGAATCGCCACCTCCAAGAAAAAAATAACTCATCTCTAACAACACAAGCGAAGCAAAAACTGGGACATGCGTTCCACGGTATTTATCATCAGCCAAAAACAAGCCAGACTCTGTTGTTTTGGAGCCCATACTATCGAAGCCCTTTTCATTTATTAGTCCGATCTTTTTGCCCTGATAAATAATTATGTAGTAATAATTGTCCGGATTATTAATAGAATTAAACCAGTTCAACTGCATTTCCGGGGTAATGTACTCACGATACTCCATGAATTTATTCACCTTCTCAGAATTCCGCCAACCACGCAACAACTCAAGATCCTCCTGAGCTAATCGTTTAAGCGTAAGTCCATATCTGATAAGCTTCATCGCAGATTGTAATATTATTCTTTGGGTAAAACTGTTTTAATGGAATAAGCCGGCTTTTTATTTTGGATGATTAACATGCGATTGAGATACTCTCCAATAACACCAAGGCTAAATAGAATAATGCTTGTAGAAAAAAGAATGGTTACAATAATGGAGGTAAATCCGGCGGGGACATTAAAGAAAAAGCGCCTTATAAAAAAGAAAATACCAACTGTTGCGGATATTACCGACAGGAAAATTCCTCCATAGGTAATTAATTTCAGCGGTGCTTTTGTGTAATAAACACTCACATTAAAAAATAAACGAAAGAGCTTAAGCAGGGAGTAGTTTGATTCCTGATATTGACGTGGTCGGTGCTCCACATTCACAAAATCGAAATGTTTGGTGTACCAAAGCAATATCTCATCAATATAAATAAAACTTTGTCCGTGTTTAAGCACGGAATCGGCCATTGCCTTTGTAATCATTTTAAAAGATGAACCTTTGCCAGGTGCCTGAGCATCCTGCTTTTTAGATCCATTCTTCATGATCTCACTTCCTTTATTTCGAATATAGGAATGTTCCTTTTTTACCAGATCGCCATAAACAACATCAGCCTTGTTAATTTCGTATTGCGCTATTAACTTCTCAATTTCTTCGGGTGGGATTTGCAAATCATCATCGAGTGTAATAAGAAAATCACCGGATGCAAAAGTAAAACCACAAAACAGAGCATTATGCTGACCAAAGTTTTTTGCCAGTTGTACGGCAATTATCTCTGATGGATTTTTTGCCTTAAGTTCGGTCAGCACCTTCCAGCTGTTATCAAGTCCTGAGTCTTCGACAAAAACCACTTCAAAACGTTTACCGATTTTCAGGAAAGTTTCCTTTGTTCGGTAAAACAACTCAGACAAGGACTGTTCACTATTGTAAACCGGAACTACTACAGAATACAGAAGGTCGTTTGCTTCTTTCATCACACTCATTAACTAGTAATTAATATCCTCCAAGAGGAATAGTTGCACCACTTATCCACCTTGAAGCATCGGCAAGTAAAAAGACACAGGCATTGGATACATCTTCAGGGAAACCAAAGCCGAGCAAGGATGATTTCTCAAATTCAGCCAAACGGTCTTCAGAAATTGTTTGACCAGCACCTTCAACCATAGGAGTTTTTACAAAAGTTGGCGCCAATGAGTTAGCACGAATTTTTTTGGGTGCTAATTCCAAGGCTAAAGTTTGTGCATATGACTCCAAAGCTGCTTTTGAACTCCTGTAAAGTGTTCCGCCAAAATAAGGATGCTTTGCACCAAGTGACGACAAAAACACAATGGAACCTCCGTCCTTCAACTTTTTCTTTTTCAAAATTCTAGCCGTTAACATTAGCGGCACCTTATAATTGATAAGAAACAGTTTATCGTAATCGGTCTCTCGCAAGAATTTAGCTGGCATATGTGTTGTTATCCCAGCAGAATGAACAATGCCATCCAAAATAGGTAATTCATCGACCAATTTATTAATGGCGCCATCCATGGTTAAATTAGCCGTCAAACTTGAATGACCTTCCCCCTTCAGGTTGGCAAATGTTTTAGCTAAACGTTCTTCAGATCTACCAGTAATAACAACACCACCTTTGGCGGCAGCAATGCCATAGGCAATTGATTGACCGATACCGGAGGAAGCACCTGTTACAAGAATATTTTTATTAGTAAGATAAAACTGATCCATTTTATTCTTCAATCAATACCTCGGGTACGTAAACATTTTCGGTTTCAACATAAACAGACCCCCATGATAAACCAACGCCAAAACCACTCATTAACAATTTCAGGTTTTTCGTCTTTAACTCATTTTGCATCTCAGAAACCATGGTTAGCGGTATGGAGGCACACGAAGTATTTCCATATTTATGAAGCGAATAAGGAAGTTTCTCCGGATCAATTTTCATCTTTTTACGAATAACCTCATTGATTAATTTATTGGCCTGATGTAAGACTACATAATCCATTTCATCAATCTGCTTATCCATGTACTTCAGCAAGGCCTTCATATTTTTGGCAACCTCAATTAATGAGAAGTTAAATATTTTAATTCCATCAAGATGTACTTCAACATTCTTTCTGAAAATTCCTTCACCATACTGTTTTTCCTCAAAGGAGGTCACAGGATCTGCATAGTTTCTCAATCCGCCATCCGGGACAATTATAGCATCCCAGCCAGAACCATCTGATTGCAAATTAAAATGCATCAAAGGCGCACCTTCACAGTATTCCAATGCTGTTACAGTAGATGCATCTCCGAATAGGGGGTAAGCACTCTTATCCCGATAATTGGTACTTATGGATGAAATATCACCAACCATCAACAAAGCCTTTTTAAACTGCCCGTGACTAATATGACTTGCAATTGTTGATAAGCCATAAACGTATGCCGAACAGCCCAAACTAATATCCATGGTCATACAGGTTTTGGGCAAGCCCATTTTATCCTGAATGATTGTTGATGTTTGCGGCAGCGCATAATCGCGTGATTGCGAAATAAAAATCAAACAATCAATTTCTTTCCGATCCCATTCCAAATCGTTAAGCAGTTTTTCTGCTGCAAGAATGGACAGATCTGATGTTGTTGTTGAATTTTTACCAGCAACCACTCTGCGCTTTTCAATTCCGGTTTGCTTAATAAACTGTGTTCGTTCTTCCTGGGTTATCCAGTCGTAATCCCAGTTACTAACTTCGCGCTTTGGAACCGCACCGGCCAAGCCGGTAATCTTTACATTTGGAATGGAGAAAATAGCCATTATTCATTCATTTTAGAAACAATCGTATCGTATAAGTTTTGTACGGTGATGGCCGCATCAATATCAGCAGCTGTCATCGTTACATCATATTCTGTATCGCAAAGCGCAATAAAAATTAAAGCATTTATTGAGTTCCACTCCAAGGGCTCGCGAAAAGCTGATGCTGCTTTAAGTAAACCCGGTTCTACGTCGTCAAACTCTTCTTCTAATGCGGAAATAAAATCTTCAATTTTCATATTTGTATGTATTTTGATATTAATATTTAATGATGGTTGATGCCCAGGAAAAGCCACCACCAAAACTTGCAAGCAGTAGGCGATCTCCTTTTTTTATTATTCCCTTTTGCTTTGCATGATGCATGGCAATAGGTATTGTTGATGAAACAGTATTCCCTACCGTTTCCATATCGTTGTAATATTGTTCTTCAGTAAACCCAGACTTCTTAGCCACTGAAAACATGATAAACTTGCTTGCCTGATGAAAAATCACTTGATCAATATCCTCCGGTTTTAAGCCTTCTTTTTCCAGAAGCTTGCCAATCATCTCAGGCCCGGTTCTTATGAAGTATCTAAACACCTCGCTGCCATTCATCCGAAAGCAATTATCATTAACGGTATTCTCATACTGATCGGTATAATCTGCTAATATCTGCTCACGCTTGGCACGTGCGCCACCATTCCTGATAATGATATTTTCAAAACCTGCTCCATCCGTACCAATCTCAAATCCTTTAATTTCACTTTCTTCATCCTTACTTGTCGCAGAGATTACCGTTGCAGCCGCACCATCACCAAAGAGTGTCCAGGTACTTTTATCCTTAGGGTGCAGTTTGTTTGTAATAGTATCGGCTGTTAGTAAGAGTACATTTTGGGCAACACCCGAAACCACCAAACCGTTAGCTAAGCTTAATCCATAAACAAAGCCAGTACATCCAATATTAAAATCCAACGCACCTGCCGATTTAGAAATACCCAGTTTATCTTGTAACAAACAAGCGGAACTTGGTGTGATATAATCAGGTGTGTAGGAATTAAACAATACAAAATCTATCTCATCAACATTTACCTGAGTTTCATTAAATAACTTTTGAGCACAAATGAACGCCAAATCTGTTGGTGTTTGTCCATCTTCAGCAACATGTCTGGATTTAACCCCCGTAATAAGGGTAATATCTTTCATGTTCCATTCAGGGTTTAGTTTATCTAAATCGTCGTTTGTAACCACTTTGGGTGGTAGATACGACATAATTTCCCTGATATAGCTTTTCATTTGTTGAATAGATTTGTAGTAACTCTTGCTAATTACAACACTGTATTGTTTGTTTAGTTTTTACCACTATTACCTTACTCCCTTTGATGCAGCATCAATTGGATAGTGGTTTGTTAAATTAACATTTATTTCTGATAACGCAAAATATCCGCTAAGGCTTAAAACCAGCTCTGCGCCTTCTCTCATCTTGCAATTCCTTTGTCTTTTGCCCATAAAACGACATCAACTCTATATCGCCTAACTCTTTATAAACCTTATATAATTCGCCATTGGCTTGTAAACTTTCAGCATCAATTTCAAGAGCACTCTCAAAATCTAAAATGGCTTGGCTGTAATTTTTAAGTTTCGAGTTGCAATAACCTCTATTGGTAAAGCCAGGCACATAATCCGGTTTAATACTTAATGCTTTGTCGAAATATGGAATTGCCCCCGAGTAGTCATTTTCAAGCGCCATATAAATGGTACCTAACATATCCCAGGCCTGGTAATAATCTTCATATAAATCGGTAGCCAACTTCAGACGGTACTTAATATCTTTAATCTCAGCTCGAATTTTCGGATTCATTTTAATCCCACCTTTTAAGGCACGCATAACTTCACCTTTCATGGTTCCGGAATAAATAAGGTTTGCCTTAGCCGATTCTTTTGCATTGTCAATATCTGCCCTCAGCAACTTTACCTGACTATCCCACTGACTATTTCGGGTAATTGTTTTAGCGGTGTATGGTATAAGCAGTATCATTACTATTACCGCCATTGTAGTTAGTTTTTTAGGCTGAATGCTAAGACTCTTAGGTTCAATCTTTGACAATTTGAAAATGAAATAAGCTATTACGATGGAAAATCCGAAAGACGGGAAATACATGAACCTATCGGCAACAATTCCCATAGCTTGTTTAAATACATTCGAGAAAGTTGCTACTGCAACCAGGTAAACCAATATTCCGAAAGATAGAATGTGCTTTTCTCGTATTTTATATAGCGCATAGCCGAACAAGCCCAGATGTGCAAAAAGCGATGCGATTACTTTCCAGTTGTTCCATCCAACTGTTGGAACCATATCGTATCCATAGTAAAAAACAAGCGGATGCGGAAGCACTAATTTTTGCAGATAAAACCATAAAATGGATAATCCGGTTGAAGCCCTTAACCAAAAACTCTCCTCGAAATACAACTGATTCTCGATGAACTGCACCGGTCTGTGCGGCCGTGGTAAATAAAGGCGAGGTGCAATGGTAGCCAGATAAGCCACAACTATTACGCCCAATAAAAAGAACAATACTTGCCCCGTTTTAGGCTTGGTAAAGAAATACAACACTATTGGAAAGAGCGGGATAAAAACCGTGATGGTTGGTTTAGAAAAATAACCGAGTAAGAATACCACCAGGCCTAAAAGAGCAAACCTTAATTTTTGCGTATCAAAATACTTTAAAAATAAATAGAGGGTTCCGATGGCGCCCAGGAAGCTCAACAATTCATCCCGGTTTTTCAAACTACTCACCACCTCTGTATGGCTAGGGTGTGCCATAAATATAAGCACAATTACAAAGGGGAACAGAGCATGATAACCTTGTAGCAGTTTTAATAAGATTTTAAACAGTAAAATACACGTGAGCAAATACAACAGAATATTGATGAAATGACTCATGTGCGGATTCTTTCCGAAAAAGCCATACTCAACGGCAAAGGAAACCTTAACTATCGGCCGGTAACCAAAGGTTAAAGGTTTACCGTCTTCGAGCATATTTGCATAAAGCGATGAAAACAATTTTGGGATTGCCGAAAAACCACGCTCAACCTCCCTGTTATTGGTTACGTATATATCATCAAATGAATAGTTGTTTTGAATGGTATTTCCATATAAAATAAAAACGAAAACGACAAGTGCACCAAGTTGGTAGAGGTAATTCTTGCGTTCATTCTTTTGCAACTCAATGTGTTTATTCTTGTGTTTCGCTTTCTTCATCCAGAACTGCTGTTGGTAGTTTTATAATAGCATGCCAATTTAACGGATAATGTTTAAAGTACAAAGTATAAATAGTAAAGTATACCCGTATAATCCATTGTTAATGCAAGTCGCGCAAAAAGAATAGGCTGCCAGCAAAAGACTGATTTTATTTCCTCCAGAAACTCGGAGATAAAAGAATAATTACCGTAAATAACTCGAGTCTGCCTATGAGCATTAGAAAAGATAAAAACCACTTACCTAAATCCGGTATATGTGAGAAATTACACACAGGACCAACCTCACCTAAACCTGGTCCGATATTACCAATACAAGAGATTACAGCTCCCAGTGAAGTATCCAGATCGTAGCCTAACATAGACATGAAAACCGTTCCTCCCGCAGAGATCATCATATAGAAAACAACAAACGCCAACACGTTGGTTACTATTTGTTGCGGCACGGCTCGCTTATTTAGTCGAACAGGAATAACCGCATTTGGATGTACCAAGCGCTTTAGCTCCTGGTAGCCATTTTTAATGAGCAGCAATACACGCATAATCTTAATACCACCACCTGTAGATCCAGCCGATCCACCAAAAAACATCAATAAGAAGATTAACACCGAAACGAATGGCACCCATTTAAGATAATCAGCCGTAACAAAACCTGTTGTTGTGATTATCGATACCACTTGAAACAAGGAATCCCGAATAGCTTTTTCGGCATCATAATCCATATAGAAATAAAGTACAAAAGCTATTGAGACAGCAAAAGCCAAGGTAAATCCAAGGTAAGCCCTAAACTCCTCGTTCTTTCTGATTTTATCAAAATTAAGATGTAAAGCGAAATAGGATAATGTAAAGTTCGTTCCAGCCAAAAACATAAAAGCAATAATTACATATTGAATGTAGGCCGAATCAAAAGCCGCAACACTAGCATTTCTGGTGCTATATCCGCCAGTTGCCATTGTTGTAAATGCATGATTTATTGAATCGAAAAAATCCATGCCCCCAAACATTAGCAAAATTGTTTCAACAAAAGTAAAACTAACATAGATGAGCCATAACCGTTTGGCTGTACCAGTAATTCTTGGGTGAAGTTTATCGGGCGTTGGACCAGGCACCTCGGCAACAAACAGCTGCATGCCACCAATTCCGAGTATTGGCAAAATGGCCAGCGACAATACGATAATCCCCATTCCTCCCAACCATTGGGTCATGCTGCGCCAAAACAGCAGGCCGTGTGGTACGCTTTCAATATCATTCAGAATGGATGCTCCTGTAGTAGTAAAGCCACTCATGGTTTCAAAAAACGCATCGGTAATACTAGTTACCGATCCACTTAAATAAAATGGCAATGAACCAAATAATGAAAAAACAATCCACGACAGGCTCACAATAATATAACCCTCGCGTTTGCTCAGCGATTTTTCCGCGTTGATATTAAGACCATAGGTTAACAAACCTGTACCTATAGATATCATTGCAGAATATAATATCGGCATGGTATCCGACTCGCCATACCAAAGCGAAAAAGGCAAGCACAAAAGCATGAAAACACCTTCGAGAGTTATTAAGGCTCCCAATACTTTTAGAATGATTTTAATATTTATCATCTACCCGATTAATTAAAATACTTCTCAACTTTTTTCACAACACTTGGCAAAGCAAATACAACAACATTATCGTTATCCTGAATTTGCGTACTACCTTTTGCTATTATTGCTTCTTCGCCCCTAATTATGCCGCCAATGATTGCGTCTTCCGGAAAATTCAACTCACCAACTGTTGCCTGGGTAACCTTTGCACCGGGCGCCACCACAAACTCTAATACATCAGCATCGGTTCCGGTTAAGCACCTAACGGATTGCACATCCGCACTAAGTGTAAACGCATATATATGCGATGCTGCAACCAGCTTTTTGTTAATAATGGTATCAACATTTATATTTTCTGCAAGGTTAATATAATCGATATTCTCAATCTCAGCTATGGTCTTTTTTACACCGTATTGCTTTCCTGCAAGGCAAGAAAGAATATTTGTTTCAGAGTTTTCGGTAACCGCAATCAAGGCATCCATTTTATTAATGCCTTCTTCAACCAGTAAATCAATATTACGTCCGTCGCCATTTATCACCAGAGTATTGTGCAACAAGTCAGAGGCCTCAATGCTGCGTTCTCTGTCGTATTCAATTAATTTAATGTTGTATTGATTTTGCAATCTTCGGGCAACACGTCTGCCAATACGGCTTCCGCCAATAATCATTAAATTCTTAAGGCTATAACTTTTCTTGCCCGAATACTCCATTAGCTTCTTGATACCGGCCTTATTGGTAATAACATGTACCAGATCGTTTACCATAAAAACATCGTGACCACGCGGCACAATAGTTTTACCATTTCTATGGATGGCAACTGCCCTATAATTGAATTTTTTGTCCTTGCTCGATGCCTCAATCATTGACTGATTAATAATCGGTGCATTTTCATCTAGCTTAATTACATACAAGGAAAGCAGTCCGCCCGAGAAATCTACAATCTCGGTAGTTCCTGTTTGGTTAAGCAAATTTATTACCTCGTTGGCTGCCAATTTTTCCGGATAGATTAATGAGTCTACTCCAAGCTCAGAGAAGTACTCCTTATTTTTAGGAAATAAATACTCCTGATTATCGATTCGGGAAATGGTTTTCTTGGCACCCAGTTTTTTTCCAAGTATGCACGAAGTAATATTCAATTCTTCTGTGGGCGTTACTGCCACCAATAAATCGGTTTTACTAATGCCAGCTTCCTTAAGCGTTTCAATAGATGCAGCCGAACCAGGAATGGTTAAAATATCAAAATGGCTGTTGATGTATTGAAGTTTAACAGCATCAGGGTCAATCACAATAATGTCATGATTTTCATTCGAGAGCATCTTTGCCAAATGCGTTCCTACCTCTCCTGCCCCTGCTATGATTATCTTCATTGATCTCTATTTTTAACTACCGACAAATTAAAAGATATTCTTTGAATTAAACGAGCGTAAGCCCTCTTTTTAAAACCCAATGTACGCGATTTAACACAAGCGATTTTCAAAACATGATTTAGAAAACGTTTGCGTTTGCCAAAGCTCTTGTTAAAATATTAACAATGATATTAGTTAAAATATTAAATTTGTTTGAAATCACTAAAACATCGCTATGATACAAAGATGCTCGACCATACTTATTCTTGTCTTTTTCTCATTAATGATGAACGGCCAATCGGCTACCGAAATAGCAAATGCTGCTAGCAGCTCTTACGATAACCAGAGCTCCATTAATACCAATTTTGGATTTACAAAAATTAATGATGTTTCATATGTTGGGTTTCGCTTTAAACCGGAGCTCTCCATTGGGAAGCTAGGCTTTGGACTCGACGTTCCCGTATGGTTCGACACAGAAGATTTCAATGTACGAACCGAAGAGTTCAAAGATGGTATTGGTTTTCTTAGAATCATCAATTATGTGCGCTGGGGTAAAAAAAAGAAGGATCCTTATTACATTCGGGTGGGTGACCTTACCGGCGAATACATTGGCTTCGGAATGCTGCTCAGTAATTACACCAATAATGTAAGTTTCGAGAAACGAACCGTTGGCCTTAGTTTCGATCTTAGCATTCAAGACAAATATGGTATTGAAGGCATTTATTCTGATTTCAATCCGGAGTCGTTCAACCTATTGGCATTACGACCTTATTATCGTCCTTTTGGTGCCTCCTCAATTCCAATAATCAAAACAATTGAATTTGGACTGGCAGCTGTAACCGATAAAAGCAACATTAGTTATGTAACCGACACTACCAATAATTTCATGGGCAGCGGTATGAGCGGATTTTCTGCTGATGTGGGCATGTTTTTGCTCAACACCAATTTCATCAACCTTACACTTTACTCTCAATACGGGAGACTCATGGAAAACAGTGATCTTAAAGATGCTGTTAAAGATGCCGAAATTCCTTTGGTGCGAAACTATGGATCGGGCGATGGAATTAGTGTTGGACTTGCAGCCCGGATGCACATACTTTGGAATGTATTTGAGCTCAATGCCAGAATTGAACGCGTTTGGTACAAGGACTATTTTGTACCCCAGTTTTTCGATGCGGCATACATGATTAACAAAAACTCGAAAATTGCAATTCTTCCAATGGCCGATGCCAATCAAGGAATTTATGGAGCACTACAAGCCGATTTGATTGAAAAATTCAGGATTGGTGGAGCGCTGTTTTTACCTGATAATGTTGATGCAGGTCACCCGGCTATGTTAATGCTGAATGCCGATGTACCCGACCTTATCCCTAAAACAATTATTGAAGGGCGCTACTACCGTGGAAACATCACCGACCTAAAAGATGCTTTTACTTTAGACGAAAACTCTCAGGTGGGAGTGTTAGTGGCTTACAAAATTTTACCATTTTTTGTTGCGGGTGTTGATTACAAATGGACATTCATTCCAGTGGGTGACATGAAATTTGATGTTGATCATCAATGGATGCCATACGTTGGCTTGCACTTCCCTCTTGATCTGAATAATTAATAGGGAAAGCATACTGGCATAGTTGACACAAACTAGGCCTTTAGTTTTACTGATACGCTAAAACACTATCACATGAAAAAGACGCTCCTGATTACCATGCTGGTTTTATTCAATGTTTTACAAAGCACTGCGCAAAGTATTGAGTTTTATGATGGTTTTGAAAACGGTCTGAGCAATTGGAGTATTACCGGCGCATGGGGAACTACCACCGATTCCTTTATAGGAGCGTATGCAATGACCGATAGCCCAACAGGAAATTATTCGAACAATCAGAATATTACGGCAACCATGATTAATGGTGTGAATCTCGACACAGCTGTTGATGCCTATGTTGAACTTACGGCAAAATATTTCATCGAGTATGCCTTCGACTATATCTATATTGAAGCTTCGCATGATGCCGGAGCAAATTGGGTGAGCATTGGCACTTTCACCGGAGATTCTGTGTGGTGGCGATACAACTTTAGTTTGGCAGGCTTTGTTGGTTATGATGATGTACGATGTCGCATTCGCTTTTACACCGATCAGGCCATGAACTTTGATGGCTTTTATGTGGATGAATTTAAAATATACAGCTCTAATTTCGATATAAATCCGCCAATGATATTACACACCCCTTTGCCACATTACGAGGGCTCACTTACATCACACGATGTGGCTGCCGAAATTGCTGACTATTCCGGCGTAAGTTCAGCAAACCTGCACTATTGGGTTGATAACGTACCGATGGGTTCCATTGGCGGAAACAATTATTCAGGAAACAATTGGCTCTTTACCATTCCTGCCTATGCCCCGGGCTCGTGGATTGATTATTACATTATTGCAAGCGACTCATCAACTTTACAAAACACCGACACTACAAAGCTTTATCAATACATTGCCGGAAATTACATAAAGCATGATAACGGCACGGTTAACTTTGTGGAGCCCATTGGCAATGGTAGTAATGTGAAGTTCGCTGCCGTTAAATTTAGCTTAAATGGAGTCACCGATATTGTTTCCGCTTTAATCAGAACTTACGAAGACCCGTTTATTTTTAATGCCGACATTGAATTTCATTTGTGGAAAAACGACAGCGGTGTACCTGGAGATGATCTGGTAACACCATTCATGGTTGCTCCTGCTGCCAGTTACGAACATCCGCATTTAATTACACGAATTGATTTGCGTCCATATGCCGACTCCCTAACTTCGGTAATTGGTGACTTTTTCATAGGCTTCACCGTTCCGGTAACGTCAACTTATGTGTGCAATACCTCACCAAGTACTGGCAACCAAACCTATGTTTACACCAATGGAGCCTGGATTTTACACAATAGCGATTTTCATTTTCGAATGGTTACATCTAATATAGCTGGTGCGCCTCAATCACTATTCACCTACGATAATCTGGCAGACCCAATAGTTGAATTCACAGATGTATCCGTTGGTACACCTACCGCCTGGCATTGGGATTTCGACGACAATAACCTGGTTAGCTCATTGCAAAACCCGCAACATATTTTTACAGATAATGGTACTTATAATGTATGCCTTACGGTTAATAATGGGATATCAAACAATACCAGCTGCCAGTTTATAACAGTGCAGAATTGTATCGTTCCTGTCGCAGGATTCGATTACCTGACCACCTACTCGCCTGAAATTCTATTTAATGACACCACGCTTGGATTCCCTACATCGTGGCAATGGGATTTTGGCGATGGAGGCACCTTTGGGTTTTTGAACCCTATGCACACCTATGCTTACAACGACACCTTTACTGTGTGCCTGATTGCTGGTAATGCTCTTGGCTCAGATACCATTTGTCAGGATGTAATTATTGACAGCTATGTGGCTCCAGAGGCCTCCTTTAGCTACGACCCTGCAGGATCGCCAATCTTCCAGTTTTATGACGAATCATCAACTTTGATTACAAATACGGCAACAAACTGGTACTGGGATTTTGATGACAACGGTGTTATCTCAACACTAGCGGATCCACTGCATACTTTCTCGCAAAACGGTATTTACAATGTATGCCTTACGGCATCGAACCAATACGGAAGCGATACCTATTGCAACACCACGGTTGTGGCTGAGTACGAACCTCCAACAGCAAATTTTACACACAACAGCATCTACAGTCCAAGTATTCAATTTCTCGATCAATCAACAAACTTGCTCTACAATGCACCGGATAATTGGTTATGGGATTTTGGAGATGGAAATACTTCTCAAAGCATGAACCCTACGCATGTATATGCACAGAATGGAAATTACCTTGTCTGCCTGATTGTATATAACACTGCAGGATCCGACACCATCTGCCAAAGCGTTGTAATTGATGCATATTTTATTCCTGAAGCCAATTTTGATTTTCAGGTGACCGACCCAAGCGTTGAGTTTACCGATTTAAGCATTGGCTTGCCAGACACATGGACATGGGATTTTGATGATAATGGAGCCACCTCAACATTGCAATATCCAAGCTATACTTTTTCAACAAACGGAACCTTTAATGTATGTTTAATTGCGGCAAACTATTTAGGTGCCGATACCTTTTGTTCATCTGTAACAATTAGTTCTTACATGCCACCTGTGTCCAGTTTTAGCTATAGTATTCTATTAGACTCTGTCGTATTCTTTCATGACGAGTCAATAAATAATCCGGACAGCTGGCTTTGGGACTTTGGATTTCAGGGTGACACGAGCATTAGTCAACACCCCAACTACACCTATCCTGAAACAGGAACTTACACCGTTTGCCTGACCTCTTCGAATGCCATTGGAACAAGCGCAAGCTTTTGTCAGGATGTTAGTATATCCTTAGTTTCTGTTCATGAAAGTGAACTTGCAACACCAATTATTTACCCGAATCCATTTACCGACCAACTTTACATTTCCGGACATGAGCAAAATTCAGGAATACGCATTTATAATATGCTAGGCCAGGATGTAAGCGACGCAACGTCGGCTATTCCATCAATTGCACCCTTTGAGAATACTGAGCAAAGCATTTCCTTTAACAATCTTCCTGCGGGCATTTATTTGCTTAAGATGTACGAAAAATCAAAAACACATGTTTACAAAGTGATAAAGGAATAGCTGCTATAGATGCAGCTTTAATATGTTGTACTCTAAGCCTTAAATTTTACCTTTGCAGCTTAATTCAGAGCTTATGTTATCCAATAAAACAATTGCAGTTGTAGTTCCAGCATATAACGAGGAAAAACAGATTGGGCGCGTTATTGAAACCATGCCCGATTTTGTAGACAGAATTATAATTGTAAATGATTTCTCGAAAGATAAAACATCGGAAGTTGTGCAGGAATATTTTAACAAAGCTGAGCACAACGGCACCGACCTTGAGATAAACACCAATCTGAATAAGATTATACAAGACGAATATAATTACGCCGATTTTGTGATG
>JBFHES010000041.1:0-22510 GCA_041584015.1 Bacteroidales bacterium | reverse complement strand
TATTTTAGCCGGAATTATGGGGAACACAAAACAAGTTTCTCAGGTAAAGGACTTGAATGGTTCAGAGGAATTGTTTTATTCCGTGCAGATTGGAGTATTTGCCAAGGCTCCTAATGCGCTTTGGTTGGCTAAAGAATCAACAGATCTCTATCGAATACCAGTTTCAGGATCAAAGTTGTATAAATATTCGTTGGGTAAGTTTAATGCTTATAAGGAGGCACGCGACTATGCGCAATACATCCAGGAAAATTTTGTGAAGGATGCCTTTGTATCAAAGCTTGGACTTTCGGTTCAGGAGGAAAAAACAGTAAAGCATGATACCTCATCTTCTAAGTCGGTTCTAAGTGGCGAGCTTAGCAGTATAACAAAGGAGGTAGGGCGTTTTTATACGGTTCAGATTGCGGTGTTGAATCGGCGTTATGACCTTGAGCACTTTAGAGGCTTAAGTCAGGTTTATATTGAACCAGTTGGAAATAACTTCAAGTACTATGCAGGCCAATTCCAGTCGGAGAAAGACGCCCAAACCCACCAAACAATGGTGCGCGCTCTTGGTTTTTCTGATGCCTTTGTCGTTCAGTATGTTAATGGGAGTAGAGTAATCCCAAGAATGAAGCCAGCCATAAAGTCAGAAGTTAATGAAAAACAGAGTAAGGCAGTGAAACGGGTTTCTTCAAAAGCGGAACCCATTGTGCAGGAGGATGCCATTATTTTTAAAATCCAAATTGCCTCGTATATTGAGCAGGCACCTGATGATATTATTGCTAAATTTATTGAAATTGCTGGAACGTATACGCTCAGCGATTTTTTAGATGTGGATAAAAGAGTCTATACCATTGGCGATTTTGAAAATTATCAAGATGCAATTAGTGCGCGGATTGAATTGATTGAGAGAGGAGCACCAGATTCATTTGTAATTGCTTTTAAAGGATATGAAAAAATTACGGTGAGTGAGGCAATCAGATTAATTAACAATCGCTAACTTTGAAGAATTAGTTTGCTGTTTATGAAAGTAAGAGAAGAACATGATGAGCTGTTTGAAGTGGAAGAGGATAATGCTCATTTTTTAATTTTACATAATGATGAAATTAATACCTTCGACTTTGTGGTTGAATCATTAATTAAGGTATGCGAACATGAAATGATTCAGGCAGAACAGTGTGCCACTATTGCTCATCTTAGTGGTAAATGTGATGTAAAAAAAGGTGCGTTTGATGAATTAAAATCCATGAAGGATGCATTAATTATTCGGGGTTTATCTGCAACAATCGATTAAAAAAAATTGATATGACTGTATTAGGAATTATATTGCTCGTAGTTTTTGGAATTGCATTAGTGTTGTTGGAGTTTTTTGTCGTTCCTGGCGTAACCATTGCCGGAATTGGCGGCGTGCTATTATTAGGCGGTAGCGTATATTTAGCCTATGATGCATATGGCAGTCCTACAGGACATTATTTTCTCGCAGCGATAATCCTGGTCGCCATCATCCTTTTATATTATGCATTAAAGTCTGATACCTGGAAACGATTAGCGCTAAAATCTGAAATAACCGGTCAAACAAATGTGCACGGAAAAGACGATTTTCATGTTGGAGATATTGGGTTGACATTAACGCGTCTGGCTCCAATGGGAATGGTTGAGGTAAACGGTATTTCAATAGAGGGTAAATCAATAGGTCCATTTATTGATGAGGAAACCGAAGTGCTAGTGGTTGAAGTGAAAAGAAATCAAGTTGTTGTAAAACCAAAATAAAATAAAATTATGCTAACAGGAGTAACATTGTACTTAGTTATTATTGTTGTAGTAGTAGTTGCCTTATTTGTAATCTTCTACTTCATCCCGGTAGGATTGTGGTTTCAGGCTCTTTTGTCTGATGTACGCGTTCCTCTTTTACAATTGATATTTATGCGATGGAGAAAGGTACCACCATCAATAATTGTAAATGCATTAATCGAAGGAAAAAAGGCTGGTCTTGTATTGAATCATAATGAACTGGAGGCCCACTATCTGGCAGGAGGTCGGGTTCAGGATGTGGTGCATGCATTGGTTTCTGCCTCAAAGGCGAATCTCGATTTAGGATTTAATATGGCAACTGCCATCGACCTTGCCGGACGTGAGGTATTCGAAGCAGTTCAGATGTCGGTTAATCCAAAGGTCTTAAATACACCGCCTGTTGCAGCGGTTGCCAAGGATGGTATCCAGCTAATTGCTAAGGCTCGTGTAACTGTGCGTGCTAATATTAAGCAGTTGGTTGGTGGTGCAGGCGAGGAAACGGTACTTGCCCGTGTTGGTGAAGGTATTGTGTCTTCAATTGGTTCTGCTAATTCGCACAAGGCTGTTCTCGAAAATCCTGATTCAATTTCAAAGGTGGTTCTTGAGAAAGGATTAGATGCAGGTACCGCATTTGAAATTTTATCAATTGATATCGCTGATATTGATATAGGTAAGAACATTGGAGCTGAGCTGCAAATGGATCAGGCGAATGCTGATAAGAATATTGCACAAGCTAAAGCTGAGGAACGTCGCGCAATGGCGGTTGCTTCTGAGCAGGAAATGAAAGCAAAGGCGCAAGAAGCACGTGCTCGTGTAATTGAAGCTGAAGCTGAAGTGCCAAAAGCAATGGCAGATGCGTTTAGAAACGGAAATTTAGGTGTTATGGATTATGTAAAGTACCGAAATATTGAGGCGGATACTGGAATGCGTGATGCAATTGCCAAACCTGGGCAGGCGAATAAAACCGATAACAAATAGGAAATAAATCCAATAATAAAAAAGGAGAAAGTTAACTTTCTCCTTTTTCTTTTGTCTGAATAATTAGTAGTGCCAAAAAGTATGATGAAATTCGATAAGTTTGAGCTGGCTAATGGCTTGCGTATAATATACCATCACGATAACTCAACTCCATTTGTTGCTTTTAATCTGATATATGATGTAGGCGCAAAAGATGAAGATCCAGATAAAACTGGTTTTGCCCACTTGTTCGAGCACTTGATGTTTAGTGGATCGGTAAATATTCCACATTACGATCAACCCCTTCAGGAAGTTGGTGGAGAAAACAATGCTTTTACAAATAACGACATTACTAATTATTACATCTCTCTTCCAAAAGAAAACCTGGAGACTGCATTTTGGCTAGAGTCCGACAGAATGAAGAGTTTGGCATTTTCTGAGAAGGGGTTGGAGGTGCAACGAAATGTTGTTATTGAAGAGTATAAGCAGCGCTATCTGAATCAACCTTATGGCGACGTATGGTTGCAGTTACGTCCGTTGGCATATAAAAAGCACCCGTATCAATGGGCAACTATTGGTAAAGAAATAAAACACATTGAAGAGGCAAGCATGCAGGATGTAAAGGACTTTTTCAATAAACATTATGCTCCTAATAATGCAGTGTTAAGTATTGTGGGCGATGTTGATTTGGTAACAGTGAAAAAATATGCTGAAAAATGGTTTGCCCCAATTGAGCGAAGAGAAGTAGCGTCAAGAAATCTTCCACAAGAGGAAATTCAAACTGAGGCTAGGTATTTAAAAGTGGAACGTGCAGTACCTTATGATTCAATTTATAAGGTTTATCATATGTGTGAACGATTGCATGATGATTTTTATGCGAGCGACTTATTATCTGATATTCTATCAAATGGAACTTCGTCAAGAATGCACCAGAATCTTGTGAAAAAGCAAAAGCTTTTTAGCGAAGTAAATGCATACATCTCCGGAGATATGGATCCTGGTTTATTTATCGTAATGGGAACCTTACGCGAAGGTGTGAAGATGGCAAAAGCTGAGGCAGCTATTCAAGTTGAAATAGATCTGCTAAAGAAGGAGCTGGTTAGCAAGTATGAATTAGAAAAGGTGAAGAACAAAGTTGAGTCGAACTTGCTATTTGGTGAAATGAGTGCCTTGAATAAAGCTATGAATCTAGGCCATTTTGAATTGTTGGGTGATGCTGGTTTGTTGGATAAAGAAGTAGGTAAATACAGAAACATTAGCCGAGAGGATTTGAAGGCAATGGCTTGCAAATTGTTTGTCGAGACCAATTGTTCTACCCTACATTATCTTAGTGCTAAAAAGTAGCAGGTTATTGTAATGCTTTTTTCATTGCTGATGCCTTCAGCATACATTCGGCGTACTCGCTCTCTGGATTACTCTTGGCGGTAATTGCTCCGCCAACCGAATAGCTAAGGTAATTGTTCCGCGAATTATACAGAATGCTGCGTATGATCACATTGAAGTCAAAATCACCGTTGGGAGAAATGTAGCCAACAGCTCCGGAGAAGATGCCACGTTTGCTTTGTTCAAATTTTTCAATAAGCTCCATGGCTCGGATTTTTGGAGCCCCAGTCATCGAGCCCATCGGAAATGCATACTTTATGGCATCAATCGCGTTTACCTTATCGTCGAGCTTGCAACTAATGGTTGATATCATTTGATGAACCTGCTTAAATGTGTAGATTCCACATAATTCTTCAACTTGAACGCTTCCCCTGGCTGCACTTCTCGACAGGTCATTGCGCACAAGATCAACAATCATCACATTTTCTGCAATCTCTTTTGTATCTGTTTTTAGCTGATGCTTTAAAGCTTCGTCTTCAACGGTATCTTGTCCGCGCCTGATGGTGCCCTTAATTGGTTGCGAAACTAATTTGTCTGCAGTTTTATAGATAAAGCGTTCAGGAGTTGCGGACATTAGATGAATCTCATCCATTGAAAGATAAACCGAGAATGGTGTTGGTGAAACCTGCATCAGTTTCTGATAAACCTCAAATGGTTTGATGGCGATATGCTCATTAAAAAACTCCATGCAATAATTGAGTTCATAAATGTCGCCCTGTTTGATGTGCTTAATTATTTCGGATACGTGCCTTACATATTCTTCTTTTGAAATGCGCTGTTTGAGTGCTATTTTTTCTCTTACTTGCTTATTGGATGAAGAACACGTGTTTATTTCCTTAAATAATTGTGTTATCGATTCTACTGTATGAGACTTATCCTTGTATTCGATCTCCAGCGTATTCCCATTGAGAAGAAGAACTACTTGTGGTACAAAAAACTTTGCGTTTGGAAACTTTAAACCGTCCGAATTATTAGAAGAAAGCTTTTCCAATTCATTCTTTATATCGTATGAGAGATATCCAAAAAGCCAATCATTATTGCTTGATTTGAATTGTTTTAAGTGTTCGAAAACTGCTTCTTCCGGCAAAGGCACCCATTCATCAACACCGCTTGCCACTATGCAATCGTATCTTGAGTAAGGATATTTATAGTGTTTGTTTGAATTGTAAAAATGACTGTCTAGAATGACTGAGGGATTTTGCATGCCAGCCCATTCAATAAGACACGATTTAAATGTCGTTACATCCTTTATCCGAAAGCTGCTTTTTCTCCTCATCTTGCAAAAATAAAAAAAGCACCCTTTGCAGGATGCTTTATCAAATTTATTATGGACAACTTTTTATTTGTTTCCTAGATAAGCAGCAACTCCGTCTTGTGAGGCAGTCATCGCTTTATCACCTTTGTGCCAGTCTGCCGGGCAAACTTCGCCATGCTCTTCATGAAACTGCAATGCATCAATTACACGTAATGCTTCATCAATGCTTCTACCTAAAGGCATGTCGTTTACAACCTGATGACGCACTACTCCGTTTTTGTCAATTAAAAACAGACCACGGTATGCTTGTGGATTTCCATTAAAGAAAGCCTGTCCAGCTTCGTTATAATCATATTCACCGGCCAATACTCCAAAGTTCTCAGCAATGGTCATTGCTGCATCGGCAACTAATGGATATTTAACACCTTTAATTCCACCGTCTTTTGGCTCTGTTTGTAACCACTTCCAATGTGAGAATCCTGAATCAACAGAACAACCAACAACAGCAACACCCCTTTTGTCGAATTCTTCCATTTTGTTTTGGAAAGCAATAATCTCTGTTGGGCAAACAAATGTAAAGTCAGCTGGATAGAAATAGAAGATTACTTCTTTCTTGCCAATGAATTGTTCTAATGAGAAACCTTCAACGATTTCGCTACCATTAATTACTGCTGTGTTGCTAAAAAGCGGTGCTTTTTTTCCTACTAATACGCTCATTATAATTTATTTTTATTTGTAATTATCAATTTGTGTTTGCAAAATTAGATAAATAATTAAACATCTCTAGCAATTTCAGACTAAAAAAGTAATTGACTACCTAATTAATTTTAATACCAAATAATGAGACAATCTTTTTTGCAAATTGTTTGATTTTTCATTGATTGAGTGTTGAATGAAGCAACCTGCAAAGGTTGATATTAGTCTAATTGCCATCGTTAGCTCATTAGAAAAAAACAGAATTTGCTTATCTGAATAAGTTTGTTCGTAATTATTTGATTTAATTAGCTGATGACGACAAGTATAAATTAAATTTGAAGCCAATTACATCATTGAATATTGTTATGAAGTTTAATCGATTTTTCTCAGTATTAGCACTTATTGTGTTTTCCTTAATTGGACTTTCTTCGCAAGGGCAAACGACCTATTGCGATACCGTTTCCAACACAATCGGTTTACCGGACACTGTGCAGCTCTGTCAGCAAAATGCTGTACTGCTTACTGCAAATTCTGGATTTGCTAGCTACCAATGGAGTAATGGAGCAACAGCCGCATCAACCATGGCTATGCATTCTGGTATGTACTGGCTTACCGTTACCGATGATAGTGCCTGTGTTGCAATTGACTCGGTTGTTGTTAGTTTGATAAATGCTAATTTGCTGCAACGAGATACCTTTTTGTGTGGAGCTAACACATATGAAATAGATATTGCTACTTATCAATCGAATGTTGCCTCGGCAAGTTTTAATGGGAGCGGAGCTTATGGCATATTTACAGATAGTATTCTTCTTGCAGGTAATGACGCCAGAACCGTTGAGTTTTGGATGTATAATCAAGGACAAACTTCGGAGGTAGGAGTTTTTAGTTACGGTGATGTAGCATCCAGTGCTGGCTTTTCTATAAGTCTGGATCAAAATAATCTGTTAAAATTGAAATTAAATCAGAACGTTTATACGGCTGGTAGCGCTATAAGCCTTAATAGCTGGAATCATATTGTTGTGTCAACAACCGCTGATTTGAAGTATAGCTTTCACGTAAATGGAGTATCTATCGGAAGTGGGGCCATTACTGCTTTGTATAATACAGCTCTAGCCGGAAACGCTTATCTGGGTGCTGTTGATGCATCATCATTAACTACTTTCAATGGGCTGATTGATGAATTCAGGATCTGGGAGGGAAACCTTTCTACAAGTGAATTAATTCATTACCCAACTATTCATGTAAATCCATTATTAGATGCTGATCTTATTTTCTACCTTGATTTTAATGAGTTATTGGTTGCTAATTATTTTGATGTAAGTGGAGCGGTGTTAAGCGCAATATCAGTAATTGAAAGTTTAAATGTTCCGTATGCAAATTATTTATACTTGTTTGATGATGTAGCTGGAAATATTTCGTCGTATGCTACTACTTTGATACCTGAATATGATCAAATGTATACGGCCATCTTTTACGATGGAATTGGAACTTGCTCAGATTCTGTATATGTGGATTTAGCAGATGTGCCAAACCTTCCGGATACGCTTATCGAATGTGGCACGGATACAATCCTTCTTTCAACTACACACGTATTTGATAACTATTTATGGAGTACCGGAGCAGCTATACCAAATCTGCCGGTAACCAGTTCTGGAATTTATACGCTAACAGTTAGCGATAGTACCTGTGTAATGTTTGATACTGCTTTAGTAAGTCTGATAAATGTAGAAATACTTGAACCAGATTCTATCATCTGTTTTGGCGACACAATTACACTGAATGCAACATCATCAATAAATGATTTTTATTGGAGTACTGATGAATATACCAGCAGCATCAGTATTGTTCCCGAAGCATCAGGACAAATAACGGTGACTTCTACCAATGCCTATCAAAGCTGTTCAGATTATTTTTGGGTTACCGTTAAACCACTTCCAGAGATTACCCTTCCGGTGCAAGCCAATTATTGTAATGTAGAAAGCGCACTATTAACGGAGACTTTTAGCGCGAATAATTCTTATTGGTGGAATACCGGAGATACAAGCAACTTTTTATTGGTAAATACTTCGGGCATATATGACCTAACCATAACAAGTAATTTTGGCTGTGTTGCAGAGGGAAGTACAAATGTGAATTTATATCAGCTTAATATCCTTCAGTCTGATACCGTTTTGTGTACCGATGAGCAGCTCCAACTTAGTCTTGAGTCCAATGTATTAGGTTATGAGTGGTCTACCGGCGAAGGAACACCGCAAATTCTCATCGATCCAGCTTTGGGTACCGAGTATTATGCCTTTTACACGCAGGCTGGTTTTGTGTGTGCGGATACGGTTCATATTCAATTGGCGGCACCTATCGTATCTAATTTAGCAGATAGTATTCTGTCGTGCGATGCTTTTCAGTTATCCTTAACTGCTAGTTCTGGATATGCATCCTACCAATGGAGTACTGGTTCAACCAGTAATAGCACTGGTGCGCTCAGTTCTGGAATATATTATCTCACCATAACCGATTCATTGGCTTGTAGCTTGGTCGATACAATATTTATAAGTTTAATAAATGCTGAAATCAGTGAAATTGATTCCGTTTTATGTGCAGGGGAAACCATCATGCTAAATTCAAATTCCGTTGGTTATGATTACCTTTGGAATACTGGTGATACTACGGCATTATTTTTCGATACACCTATGGAATCTACTTATTACGAAGTTACTGTAAGCAATGGATTTTCAAGCTGTATTTATCATACCATTGCTGAGGTTAACGAAGTGGAAACTGGGTTGATTTATGGTGAGACCTTTTTCATTGAAAGCGATACAGCCCGACTCTACTATATTTTCGAGAATGTTGGTTCTACCTATGAATGGTTCGTTTCAGGTGGGCTTTATGATCCATCGCAAGTGACCAACGACAGTATCTTTATTACTTGGGACCATGCCGGTACTGGTTATGTTTCCGTTACCGAAACCAATGCAATGGGATGTGTTGGAGAGCCAGTTGTATTGAATGTTTCTATTCTGGATGTTGTTAATTTAGGTAAGAACAATCAAATTAAACTCTTTCCAAATCCAGCTGAATCTTTGCTTAATGTTGTAATAGATGAACCGGTATCTTTCAATGTACTTACGATTATTGATATGCTTGGTCAGGAAGTAATGAGACTTGATGTTGATGGCCAACAATTACATCGACTAAATATAAGCGAGCTACCTAATGGAATATATCAGTTGAAAATAGAAGGTGTTAGTTTGCTTTCAACGTTATTTATTGTTGCTCACTAGTAAAGGGCATCGGTATTTATTCTCTTAATTCTTACGGTAGCTTAATGATTTTACTAATTAATTAGGGTGCTTGGGTGTTTTGTATCAAATCTTTATCTATTTTTGAAGAAGATTTGGATTGTTCAAAGATTGTAATTCGTCGAATATAATTTGCGCGTTATCCGAGTTGCTTTTATAAACTAAATTAATTTACTATGAACATTTTTGTAACCAAGTTATCATCAAACACTAATGGTGACGACTTAAAAGAATTATTTGGCGGCTATGGTGAAGTAACATCATCAAAGGTTATTATTGATCGTGACAGTGGTCGTTCTAAAGGATATGGCTTTGTTGAGATGAGCGGCGACGACGAAGCAAGACAGGCCATTGAAGAACTAAATGAATCGGAATTTCAAGGCAATACTATTATTGTTAAGGAATCGCGTCCGCGAGAGGATAACCGTGGTGGGGGCAGAAGAGGATATAATCGAGATCGATATTAACATAAAAAAAGCGAGTTTAGACTCGCTTTTTTTATGCATTCTCTTTGGTATGGTATAGTTTAAATCCTCGCTTTTGATAATTGATTAGTGCAGATGGATGATCCAGATCACAGGTGTTTACTTTAATCCTTGCTGCTCCCCAATTCCATGCTTCTGTGATAGCCATGGTTAATAGCTTACCTCCAAAACCTTTACCGATGAATCCTGGTTCAAGGCCAAAGTACATGATTTGAATATTATCCATGTTCTGTTTTTGAAGCTCGAAATAACCTGCCGGGGTGCCTTCAACATAAGCTACAAAAGTTCTTAAGTTATCTGCCTCGGCATATTGCTTCCATTCTGCTTCTTTCCACGCTGCCTTATCAAACCATTCCCACTTATCGCCAACATAGGAGTATAGGAATTTGTTAAACTTCCAATTCTTAATTTTACTTTCAATTAGAACAAGATTATCGTTACCTCCAGAAGAAGGTATCAAATCCTCCTGTCGTTTCATGTCTAAATAGTAGATGTTCATTTAGTAAAGATAAAAAAACCGGCAAATAATGCCGGTTTTCAATCTATTTGATTTAAGTGTTTTTACCTGATAATTACAAGCTTCTTATGTACTTGCTGAGTTCCTTCAATAATACGTATGTAATATACTCCTGCCGGATAGCTGCTTGTGTTAATCGCAAATCTGTTCCCATTATTAGTGAGTTTTGCTAACGTTCTACCTTGCATGTCGATAATGGCTACCTGGCTGTTATCAGCTTTTTCCATTTCAAGATAAGCCATGTTATTTGCCGGGTTAGGATATAATCTAACCTGCTCCAAAAGATTGGTATGCTCAACCGAAACAGCATCATAAATTCTAACAACATAATCCTTAAGAACTGCTGCTGCATTTCCATCGTCTACAGAAACTGTGATTGTATAAGAACCGGCATCACTTAAACTTGGTGATCCGCTAATGCTTGCTGTTTCATTACCATTGTCGGTAATGCTTAAGAAGGCCGGTAGGTTTGACGAACTTAGTACTAGTGCATCGCTATTAGCATCATAGGTTTCGATAAGAATGTCTACTGCATCAGTATGTGCAAATTCAAAGGTGTCTACGGTTGTTAAAAATACTGGAGCGTAATTAATATCCAAGGCAGGAAATTCAATAAAATCAACCCAGGCACAATCTTGTCCGTCGCTTACATAGCCATCTTTTACAAATACCCACTTTAATGTATGCGTACCTGCGCTAATAGCAAACGCTTCTTTGGACCAGTCAATCTCTCCAGCCCATTTGCCTTTGGAAACATTGTCTATTTTAAATTCTAAATAATCATAAATGCTTGATCCAGCTTCCTCACATGACACTTTCTTAAAGAAAGAGATAGAGTCTGCAGCTAGCACATCAATGGTTATTTGAAGTGTTGATGATTGGCTGTCTGAAATATTTGCAGAGCGAGCCATCATATTGCCTTCGTATGATGAACCAGAAATTATTGTCCACGGATGGCTGTTGTCGTTCATCCATTCAAATGTGCTAAATGAACTGGATTCCCAATCTTCTACAATAAGACCAACTTTAGCATCAACACTTGTTGAAGCAGTATAAGCACCGTTTACTAATTCAAAGTCCATGGTTACTATATGTGCTATAGGAGTTGCCGGACTTACATAAACCGTAAACTCAATATCAATAGGAGCGCCAACTTCAAGGCCTGAATTGGTAACAAGGGTGTTGGTTATATCTAAGAAAGTGGAGCTTGTAATGAGTTCACAGTTGCCAGCAATTGCTGCTGCATGGCCCATGTTTACACCAGATAGTTTAACAATAACCGTTTCACCTGGATCTAAACGACCATTAACATCAGATTGGCCAGCGTCGTCTATTTCAACATAGCTAAGGGCTAGTGAAGGTGCATTAACGGTTAGGTTAATATAGGCAGTCCATGTATTCGCTGCATCATCAGTAAGTGTCAAAGTAAACGGAATGGTGTATTGATCTTCAATATTATCTGCAATTTCGATTTCGTATAGTGCAGCTATGTTAAGATTCGCACTTGAATCTATATCACCATAATTATAGGTGTCATTTGTTATTGTTGCAAACGGATCGGTCGTGGTTAAAACCCCAACAACGTTTAATGCTTTCTCAATACCAATGTTCTTTAATGATAAATCTAAAGAGATTTCTTCATTATAATCTGCCGCATAGTTTTGATTCCCATTTTGATCATTAATAGTAAAACCTTGTAAGGTTACATAAGGCCCGTTGTTTGGTACCACTGTAATGTAGGCTACATATGGAACATGGTTGTAAGCAGTAACTGTAAGCGTAAGAGTTGTGGCAGTTGATAAGGCTTGATGCTGAATGTTAACCATTCCATTGGCTACAGTTCCAACACCATAAATCTCATTTCCAACAGTGATTGCAGCAATAGCATCATCTACCGGACAATTTACAGTAAATTGAGTTGAGCCTAAAAATGCTGAAGGACTATGTGTCGCAGTTAATGCAATTGGTTGTGCTGTTCTTAGCATGATTGATGGATCACCAAAGATATTCCAGGTATCAGTTTGTGAAGTTCCTTGTGATTGATACTCATCGTTCATTTCCATACAACCATTCATAGAGATAGCTCCGAAAGATCGTAGTATGTTGTTGCTATAGCTTTCCGTTAGAATGTCAACCATTTCATCTTGTCCGCACATAGGAGGATCCCAACTTTGGTTAATTGTCGACATTAAAGTAGCAATGGCACCTGATGGTTCGTTATTATGCTCGGCACGTGTCCATGCTTCTGCAAAACAAGTTGTTGGAACAAAGTTACCGTTTACACAAGCTACCGACCAGATAAAAGGTAGTTTACCAGTGTTGGTAAGACTGTTCACGTTAGTGTTTCCGAAACCAGAGCTCGAGAATGAAGTGTTGCTTCCGTGTCCGGTATACAATAAAACACCAGCACCTGTATTTAAAGCTGTTCCAACTGCAGAAGCTGTTGGATTGCCGCTGGCATCGAGTCCACCTTGACTACCATCAAAGAATTCATAAGCACCTGTGTAATTATAGGCATTAAGATCCAACTGCATGTTTCTAATATGTTCGTAGTCCATTTCATTATCATCACCAGGTCCTTGATTTGATGAAAGACCAATTGAATTCTGATAATAGTCAGACATATCAGGTGTTAATTCATAATCAATAACACGCTCAACCATTGTTTGAACATGTGCCACATTCTCAGCAGAGAATCTTCCAACAAATACTTCGGAATAGGAGTCTCCACCACTGATGTAACCATAGGAGTTATCCGAATGACCGGCAGCGGCATTAATGGTAGGAACGAATGATGCATCGCCAACCAAAAGCAAATAAGTGAGATTGTTATTGGCATAGAAATTATCAACATATGCCGAAATGGCTGAAGAGCTTCCCAGTGTTGAATAATCAATCATTGTTGTTTGAATTCCTTTTTGGATTTTCCATGATACATATGGTTCCATTGGCTCCAGAAAATCCGGATGGCAAATAATTAATATCTCGCCATCTTCAGGAACTGCTGTATATCTGTTTGTTTCATAATTCAAGAACTGACGTTTGTAAATTGTTTGAAACTGACGATCAACTTTAGTTACTGATTTAGTACGTTCAAAATTATTGATGCTTGCTTCATTGGTTTTGCTAATTGTAACAACAAAATCGGTGTAGATTCTTAGTGTCTTAGTAACAGGATTGTAGTGAAACGGCGTGAAAACGACTGACTGTCCTCTGTAGTCGCGTAAGATGTACGGATCAAAAAGACTAGCGAGTTCGCCTGGGTAAAAGGCATCCTTGCTGTAGGCTTTGCCAAAATTGTAGGCAACGGTTGATGGATCAATATCTCTTGTGAAGTTTCCTTTTGACGGAGCCACAAGAACATCTTCAATCTCAATATATTTGCTTGAAATTACTTCGCACTTTGTTGCACCTGCATCAGGAATGATTATTGACTGACTAAACTTTGGAAGATCCGGAGCACCTTGCTCAAGAATTCTGGTAGCATCGTTGGTATTTACAATAACATAATTGGTACCGTCAATCTTAACCTTGTCAAGAGAGTAGGCATTTACTTTTACCTTAATTGTGGTTTGAGAGTCGTTTGAACTTATCAGCTCAACTTGATTCTCAGCACTATTTGCATTATTCAGAAGGATGCTGTTTTTTGCAAAGCCACTGGTTAAGATACAGATCAAGCTTATTAATAGAATTGCTTTTCTCATTATATTTGTTTTTAACTATAAAGGTGCAGCATGCTGCACCATTTGATTTTGGATTGTTACGCTATTAAAATGCTATTAATTCTTTACAATTTGTACTACGTGTTTAGTACTATTAATGTTCATATGAATAAAATAAACACCACTTTCAAAGTTCTTCATGTCTATCTTTTTTGTTGTAAGACCCGCCGGAACCATTTCATTTAAAGAAATTGTTTGTAATTCTTCTCCAAGTACATTTACCAGTTTCATAGAAATTGAAGAAGCTTCTGAGATTTGGATCTGAACTTCGGCGTTCTCAACAACTGGGTTTGGATATACGTCAACCGCAATTTGCTGATCAAACTCAGAAATGTATGAAGGAGCTACAACATGTAAGTCGTAATATTGAGGTGAGTAAGAAGTTCCGTCGAAAGCTGAAATAATAACCGGGTAAACGCCATCATCTGTTGATGCAGGTGTTCCTGTTAAAGTTCCCGCACCTAAACCATCATCGGTGAAGGTTAGGAAATCTGGTTTCTGAATACATGTTAAAGTGATGTTATCCCCATCGAGGTCGGTAGCGCCAACAATGTAGGTGTATACTTCGTATTTCTCAGTTAAGGTATCTGCTTGGGTATCGATAGTAGGAGGTGTGTTTTGCGATGCTGAACCTATATTTGGAAAAATAATCTGGTCAATCCATGCCTTATCTTCTCCACCTATTTGATAGCTGTCTTTTTCGTAAATCCATTTTAAAGTATGCTGACCTGCACTAATTGGGTATGATACTTTATTCCAGGCAACTTCTCCGGCCCATTTTCCTTTGGATGAATTGTCGATCTTAAATTCGAGGAAGTCGTAAAAACTCCAACCTTGTTCTTCACAACTAACTTTGAAATAAAATGAAATGGTATCTGCGGTAGCAACATTTACTGAGATTTCCAGCTCAGAAGTTTCGCTATCACCTATATCTGCTGATGCGGCTGAATAAATTCCATCAACTTGTGTGGCTGAAGTAATAACCCATGGATTAGCTCCTGTGTTATCCCAGTCGTAAGTTGTAAATGTTTCAGACTCCCAATCTTCCGCAATTTGACCTACATTTTGCTCTTTGCTTTTTGATGCGGTATAATACCCCGCAGCTAGGTTAAAGTCTAATTCAACCACTGTCATTAATGGAATGTTTGGATCAATTACTATCGTTGCATGTACTGTCTCCGGTGTATTTACATCCAATGCTGCAATCACTACAGGATTACCAACCACCTGAATAAATGGACTTGCTGTTGTTAAAGCTGCTATGGTACTGCTGGCCGGACAATGTCCTTCGTTTAATGCATCGAAAGTTATGTTCACCACTTCACCCGGATCTAATCTACCGTTACCGTTTCCTCCGACTGCATCATCGAAACTTATGTTTTCAATGTTTAGTTTTGGAGCATAAATTGGCATAGAGATATTCGACATCCATGTTGTGCCATTCGCATCGGTAATTGCAATATCAAAAAGAACCTGATGTTCATCTTCGATATAATCACCAACTTGCAATTCGAAGGCGCTATTTAAAACAATAGTTGATGAATTTGCAATGAAACCACCAACCACGCTATCATTTAAAATTGTAATTGATGTGTCATTGGTTGATATAACAGCATATACATCGTTGGCATCAATCAATCCTAAATTATTAAGTGAAACATTTAGTAGAATGTTCTCAGAGTAATCAGAGTAGGTATTGTTGTTCCCGTTAGAGTCATCAATTTCGTAAGAAGAACATACCACGAAAGGTGCATTTGATGAAATCACACTAATGGTGCTGATGTAAGGAGCACGATCTTGCTTTGTAGCAACAATATCAATAGATCCAACAGTTGTAAGAGCGGGGAAGTTAATAACAGCCATTCCAGAAGCATCAGCCATTTTTGCGGCGATTAATTCATTGTTAACCGAAAGAGCTACATAAGCATGCTCTTCCGTGGTAACGGTAATAGATGAAGATCCAACAGGAATTGCATTTAGATGATTTGCAACTAATGCGTTTGGAACTCCCATGTATATTGAAACAGATGGATCGCCCATTAGGTGGTAAATCTCCCAGTAGTAGGTCTCTGATCCACCAGCTTCAGTAACTGCAAGGTTACCCGCCTGATAAATCTGACCGTTTGTTACGTACCAATCTGCAAGTGCTTCACCATTTTCATGAAACATTCCGTCGAAAGCACCTAGCCCCATTTGAGCATATGTAGGATTCACTGTAACTGTTCCAGCTCCAACACCCCACCAGTAATCTTCGTCCCAGTATGTGCTGTTTGAACCGCCAATATAACCAAGTGCACCTTTGTTCTCTGCTCTTAGTAAAGCTTCACCAAAACACTCAGAATCATCGAACTTTACCGATAAACAGCAGTTTCCTATCATTAACGGATACTCATTTGCATTTTGCATGGCAGCAATATGTCCGGTATTGAATGAAGGATCGGACCAACCGTTTGAACCACAATGAGCCGTATAATTAGCAAACGAGGCACCGCTGCCAATATCACTTCTTATTTGAGAAGCGCTGCTGCCTGAAGCAGGGTATAGATATGTATGTAAAGATAGACCGTGAGCTGCATTAAAATAGTTGTCTGTTCCATAGTTAATCTGTCCATTTCCATGAGTAGGTGCAAAGCTTGCATCAACGCCGGCAACCAAAACTACTTCATCCAGAAAGCTTGGGTCTGGCATTAGGTATTGCTCGTATTCAAGTGTTTTATCAATTTGTGGTTGTAATTCCTCAATATTGGTTGCTGAGAATCTACCGTAGTAAAGTTCTGGGTAAATATCATTAGCACCATCATAGGTGAAGTAATATAAGTCTGAAACATGACTTCCTGATGTACCACTAAATGAAGGTACTTGTTGGATGTCGCCAACCAATAATACAAAGCTGGGAGCAGGATCGCCAATTGTAGCGGCATTGTACATTGTCTCCAGATAATTTTTAATTGATGTTGTTGTATTTCCAACTGCAGCTTCGTCTGTAAAAGCAGTAATTACATTAAAACCTTTCTTTCTCTTCCAGTTAGCAAATTCAACTAATGGAGTTTCAAACATACGATCGGAGATGATCACATATTTAACCGGCTCAATAGTTATTAGCTCCTTGCTATTTACTGCTTTGAAATTTATCAGTTTCGAAAATGAATTGTCGAAAATTGGTGAATAATACTTTTGTTTATCTGCATTGGTTTTAGCCAGATTAGCATTGTCAAAAGTAATTTCAACCTCTATGTTGTTATATACTTCAAGTTCGTTTAAAACAGGGTTATATTTAAAGTGGTTGATGTTAAGACGTCCCATTCGAACACCTCTCATCATACCAAGGTCATCAATAGTGACCATATCATTTCCAAGCATTGCATTTTGACCATAAACATCGTTGTTTATGTGAAATGGTAAAAATGCAACATCATCGCTTTTTGAAACAGATGGTTGAAACGGAAAAAGTTGATAAGGAAAACCTTCTTCGTTTAACTTGAACCTTTGTACGTCTTTGGATATAATGTTTATGGAAATGTTAGCTCCGTGCGGGATCTCAATTAGTCTTGAATAAACAGGTAACTCTGGTGAGCCAACAGTTTTAGTTGTGTTAAAACCAGGTATGGTCATTTTTATAAAGTTGCCTCCTTTGCTTGTCGTTTCAAAAAAGTCGGCTTTTGCAATTGATGCAAAAAGATCTAGCTCAGTATCATTACTCTTTAAAAGTTTAAAAGTGGTACTGCTTTCCTGGAACTTTACATCTTTATGCCAGATTGCAAATGCTGAGGTACACGCAATAAGAATTATTGCAACTAGTGTGGATAGTTTTTTCATTTTAATATATTTAATCCCTTAACCTAAATGTTCTACAAATATTGGTATTTGTTAAGTAAAAGACAATCTCTTAACAAGATTTTGACAATTTCACCAGTACTATAAATAATTGGTTAAAATAAGTTTAGCTATTCTAGACCAATTGGTCTGTTTTGGTTGTTTTTTTAACAATACAGCTCCATAATTAACAAAGTTTTTTCACTGAAAGTTTATAATAAAATATTTACCATTTGCTTCAACTCATCCTTCAGAAGTTTGTGAGAACGATTTTAAGATATGAAACAGGAATTCGACTGGATTGTTATTTGCTGAATGAATTTATAAAACGGGTGTTACTGTATAACCCTGGCTCCTTAATAATGCAATTACACCCTTTTCTCCTGGTAAATGAAGAGCGCCAACAGCGATGAAAGTTGCTTGTGTTTTAACGAGATCTTCAATGAGCGGAATCCAGTTATTATTTCTCTTATTAATGAATGACTCAACGAAAAAATTGTATTGCTCACTATCATATGATTCGTTTGAAGATTCATACATTGCATTAAGATCCTGATGGATGTACATCTGAACTAAATCGTCAAATTCTTTAACAGACTTAGCATCCAGGAATAACTCTGCTTGATCTTTAAGTGACAGTTCATCAACAAGACTCATTTGAAAAGCAATAGTTTCCAAGGCACCCAGTTCCATTTTTTGTTTTTTGGAGTACTTGGTTAATTGTGTTTCATATGATCTTATTTTGCCTACATAATCCTTCAGCAAAAGTCCGGTTATATAGAAAGGCTTCAAGCGATTATATTTACGTGTTTTCTTTTCCTTAATATTTAAGCTGTCAATTACATACGAAAAAAATGCATGATAAGCAGAATCACCCATTAATGATTGCAGCGTTTGCCCATTATTGAGGATGGCTTTTTTTCCAATCTCGATTTGTTGTTTTAGGCTTAGCGTACTCATATCGATTTCAAGCACCAATTTGTCACAAGAGTTGAACTTATCTCGCATCACATCAGTGAAAAAGAAATCTTTCTTCGCAATCATATGAATTGTACCAAAGAGGTATGATGGTTGTTCAATACCATCTTTGCTAACTTCCCAAAGCAGTGATGATTTTTCCTGGGTAAAAGCCCAGCTCGAGATTAATGTTAATGCTACGATAAATAGGGCTTTCATTATTGCTGTTTTGTGTGTTAAGCCACAAAAGTAGCATTAATATCAAGAGCTATGCATGTATTTTACTATTCTATCAATTCCCAATATTAAACTAGTGAGAAGTCTCTGTTTGCCTTTCCTTTTGGTATGTCGATGCTACGATTATGAAAGTAGTTTTTCCATAACAGCTCTATTTATCGGGTTGTCTGGGTTCTTTCCTTCGCTGGTGTACAGCATCTCAAATTTTTCAGGATAGCGGGCATCAATATTTTTGCGTACCGTTTTAAACATACTATTGAGCATACCATTTTGCTCTGTAAACCCTTCAGGCAATATCGCAAAGGTTGATGGTAGCCACCGTTCCGGAAACAGTCCTTCGTACTGCATGCCTTTTTTGTATTTATTTATTTCTTCCTGTAACAGTTGAATGCACATAGTGATAGCCTGCTCGCTTTTTAGGTCAAGACCTTTGTTTTTAATTTCTCGCTTAATCCCTTCAGTGTTGGGGAAAATAAGCCCAACCGTATAGGCATCCTGATTGTTATGTAGCAGACATTGTTCTATTATTGACGAATGCTCGGGTAAGGTTTCTTCTATTCCTTCGGGGCTGTATTTCTCACCATCATGGCCAATAAGTAAGCTCTTAAATCTACCCAATACGTATAGGAATCCGTCCTTATCCATATAGCCCATATCGCCTGTGTGTAGCCATCCGTTTTTTAAGGCCTCGGCTGTGGCGCTTTCGTTTTGCCAATAGCCTTTCATAATGTTTTCTCCTTTTACCACAATTTCTCCGTGTGCTTCGTTTGGAAGCTCAACTCCATCATCATCACATATTTTTAGCTCCAGATTTTGAGCAAGAAAACCTGATGAGCCCATTTTATGCTTGTGTTTGGCATTTGAGGAAATTACGGGAGCTGCTTCTGATAATCCATAACCTTGAAACATGGGCATGCCTATCGCATAAAAGAAGCGTTGAATCTCAATATCAAGCAGAGCACCGCCACCGATGAAGAATTCCAGATTTCCGCCAAAGCCTTCTCTAATCTTGCTGAATAGAATTTTGTCGTAAAGCCATAATACAGGTTTTTTTAAAATTTTCATTCCTTTACCTTTATCCCATCCTGTGCCATTGTATTCGTATGCAAGCTTAAGTGCTTTGTTAAATAGCTTCTCTACTTTTGGACCTTTATCGCGTATTCCCTTTTCTATATTCTTTTTAAAATTTTTTGCCACAGCCGGAACACTCATCATTAAATGTGGTTTAAACTCCTTTATATTTATCGGAATGTTCTTTAATGTTTCGTTGGCGGTTTTACCTACCTGCACGAATCCCAGGCTTGCGCCCATTTTCATAAACGTAAATATACCTGCGGTATGCGCAAATGAGTGATCAAGGGCCAAAAGAATAAGCGTTCTGTAATGTGGTGGAATGGTCATTAAACTTTCGGCCTGCTCCACATTTGCAACATAATTTAAATGGGTGAGAATAATTCCCTTCGGGTCGGCGGTTGTCCCAGATGTGTAACAAATATTCGCATCCGTATTTTCTTTAACGTTATTTCGCCAGCGATAACCAAAATCATCTAAATGATCCTTTAGGTAATTCCGCCCGAGTTTCATTAATTCATGAATACTAATCTCATCGGCATCATAAGTACCCTGTTCGTCAAAAAGTATGTACTTCTCAACACTCACTAATTTGTGTTTTATTTCCTTGAGTTTTTTTAACTGACTAGCCGAAACCATTACCATTTTGCATTGAGAATGATTGATGCGGAATTCTAAATCAGCTGCCTCAAGTTTTATTGATAGGGGAACATTAATTGCTGCTTGATAAAGAATGCCAAGTTCACCAGTTACCCAATAGTTGCGGGCTTCAGAAATAAGAGCTATACGCTCTCCTTTGTTCAAGCCTATAATTGCTAAACCTGCTGCAATTTGATATACTTCATCCTTAACCTGAGCATAGCTGGAGCTCACAAATGCATCAGTCTTTTTTTCCCAGAGAAACGGATTGTTTCCAAATTTCTTAACACCTTCTTCGAATAGTTCAGGAATAGTTCTCATGATGTAACCTCTTTAATACTAATAATCCAATTTCGTATAAAATTAGAATTTTTATTGAAAACATTAAGCTCTGCCGGTAGGTCAGGTCTGAATGTTCTACTATTAATTACTTATGGTGATCTGGTTAAACGTGATAAAGTTTTGCCTAATCAGAAAAATAGCTTTAACTTGAGCTAACTTGCAAAATAGCTAAGGTTCACTGTAATTTATTGTTTTTTGTAAACGCCAATCAGGTTGATTATTATAGTTATAAGCCTTACTGTACCTTAACTAACTGCATGGATCAGACTTTTGAAAAAGCGTAGCATATTAATTGAACCGTCAAAATACTAGATTATGAAACAACTATTTTTACTATTTAGCTTATTATTGATGCTTGCGGGTAGTTTAAGCTTAAAGGGGCAAACTTCCTTGTCTGATGGTGAGCTGGCAATCATTGGTATTGATGCCTCTGCTGAAGATTTCTCCTTTATTACTTTTGTTGATCTGGCCGCAGGCACAGAAATCTATTTTACCGATGAAGAGGCGAATGGGACTTATACCATTGGAGGAGGTGAAGGCACTGAGTTATATACAGCACCGCTTGGTGGTGTAAGTGCTGGCACAGTTATTAGTTTCGGTATTAATAGCGTAAATTTCACTACAACACTTGATGGTAGTATAACTCTGGCAAATGGTGGAGATGGACTGTTAGCTTATCAAGGAGGCTCCTTAGGCGAGGTTACAACATTTTTGCATGCGGTTGGAGAAAGTGCTGCATTTATTGGTACCTTTCCTGATGGATTCTCCAATACCTTAATTCTTGGTCAGGCGAACGGAACGTATAATGGGACAAGAGCCGGAACCGCAATGGCTTTGATGTCGTCAATAAATAATTCGGCTAACTGGACACTAAGTTCAAGTTCTGTGTTGCCTTTTTCCACGAGTGCTTTTACAATAAACCTTGCAACGGAGCCTAGCAACCATCCAACCCTTTTTAATGCAATAGCCAATTCTAATTCGCAGATCACTATTACGTGGGCAGATAATGATGGTGCAATAGCTGCAACCGGGTTTTTTGTTATGATTAACACGAGTGGCACATTTACAGATCCTGTTGATGGTGTGGTTCAGATGGGTGATGTTGATTTGAGTGATGATATTGGACAAGTAAAAGTTGCTCATGGTACCGGCTCCTATAGTTGGAATACAGGGCTAAAGGTGTCAACCATCTATTATTTTAAAGTTTATGCTTATGCCGGTGTTGCCAGTTCTGTTAATTATAAAACTGATGCAACTGTTCCAACGGCATCAGCAACAACAGATGCACACCCTAAACTGATGATAACCGAGGTTGCGGATCCTTCGAATAATATAACTGCTCGATTTGTTGAGATTTATAATTATGG
>JBFHES010000040.1:0-23059 GCA_041584015.1 Bacteroidales bacterium | reverse complement strand
TCTTAAAGCTGATTCCATGATAAAATCAATCTTTGGATTTTTCTCTGCCTCCTGAATGGCGTGTTCAAAAGCCTGAAAGTGATCGAACTGATGAACGATGGTCACCTTGCTTGCATGTTTGGTAAGCTCCACAGCCTCTTCCAAAGCGGAATTTCCCCCGCCAACTACAATCAATTCTTTATCTGTAAAGAACTCACCATCGCAAGTTGCACAAAACGAAATTCCTTTTCCTCGAAACTGATCCTCGCCCGGAAGATTCAGTGAACGAGGTCGTCCACCTGGTGCAAGGATTACCGTTTTTGCACTGAATACTCTACCATCATCCAGGGTAACAACTTTATCGGTTCCCGTTAACTGGTAATCAGCAATTTTAACATTAGATTTTATTTTACAGCCAAAGCTTTTAGCTTGCGACTTCATGGTTGTTGCAAGTGCATATCCGGTGGTTGTTGGAACACCCGGATAGTTCGCCACCTCGTTTGTTAATGTCATTTGTCCACCAATGGCACCTTGATTTAAAATTACTGTACTAAGTTTTGAGCGTGAACTATAGATACCAGCTGTTAAACCTGCGGCACCTGCTCCTATTATCATTACATCAAATTGTTCCATCGTTTGGTGTTTTTAAGGATGCTTAACACATGCATAACCATGTGCTAAGCATCCTTTAGTGTGGTATTGGTTATTAAATCTATCCTAAACTATTATGACAGGTGATTATCCAGAACATTGGTGATCATCTCTCGGCTTTGAATACTTGTTGTGGCATGCGCCATCTCACCATTCTTATAATAAACAGTAAAAGGTAAGCCCATAAAGCTGCTGCACATTGGTGCATTTCTAATTGGAGCTGCCTCGTTAGAATCGAATGCCATTGAGTAGAACTTAATATTTGTTCTTTCTTCCTCAAGCTCTTCCATAGTTTCATATACAGGAATACACATAGGTCCCATTCTACCGGCACATACCATTACATTCTCATTCTCACTAATAATTTTCTGTAATTCTTCAGCTGTTTCAATTTCGTGAATTGGTGTTTGTAACATTTTCATCTTGTAAAATTTTAAGTTTATTTATTCATTAATAATTTGTTCTATCACCGTGTGATCCGACACTAAGTTTTCGTTCAGATACTCTTCGATTAACTGCTCTGGTTCGTTAATGGAGATTCCAACATACAGGTTTATCTTATGCTTAGAAAAGAGCGAAATAATCTGGCTACTGATTTTATAAGTAATAATATCAGTAATTCCATTCTCAACCGCCCAGGCAGGTAATTCTGAGATAGCGGATATGGCAGGTTTCTTATAGGTTGATTTCGAAACATGATTTCCATTTATCTCATAAATATTATAAAAGCTGCATGCTCCGAAATATTCGCTCAGTTTATTATTGACTATTGGAATTGCTACTCGCTTCATAAAATTTATTTTGAGACAAAAATACAGCAGGATCGGCTTCGAGCCTAGCAAATGGCATTGGGGTATTTACAAGAAGTATATGAAAAAATCCATATTTTTTCCTGTTCTATTTCATATTTGGAATGCTGCTGTTTATGAAAATGAACTTTTATTGGAGCATTGAATTGTATTTAGCTGAAGAAGCTTAATTTTGTTAAACCGTAACTAGAGAAGGAAAGGTTTGGATAAAAAGGAACATAAGGAACAAACGATCGCAACATTGGATTGTTTTCAGGGGTTTACCCCTGAGCAATTAGAAATCATCAATACTAATAAAACTAAGATTGATTATTACCGCAAGGAGATTGTGTTCAAACAAGGGGCTTTTGCCAGTCATGTTTTACTAGTTACCAGCGGACTTGTTCGTATTTTTTTACAAACAGGCCGTGATAAACAACTCAATATCCGATTAGCAAAAGCAGGCGATTTTATGGCATTCTCGTCCTTATTTGGCGAAAGCATTTATCCCTATTCCGGAATTGCCCTTAAAGACACAACTGTGTGCATGATTGAAAAAAATGCGCTTAAAGAACTATTGCTAAAGTATCCTACTTTTGCTTTAAATATTACCTCTAAACATTTTAGAAACGAAAGTCGATACATCGATTTAATACAAAGCATTTCCTATAAGCAAATGAGAGGTAAACTGGCCTCAGCTCTACTCTACCTTACGAACGATGAATTTAAGAGCGAAAACGCCTTGCACATTTTAACCAGACAAGAGATTGCCGATTTTGCATCAATAGGCATTGAAAGTGCCATTAAGTTTATTAAAGAGTTTGAAAAGGAAGAAATGCTTAACCTTGAGGGGAAGCTCATAAACATTAGCAACAGAACCGCATTAACGGAATTAAGCCGGAAAGGATAAAATGATTAGACCGTCAATGACGATCTAATCATGCAATAGTGTATTAATATCTTGCGGCAACAACTTCCCAGTTAACTAAATTCCAAAAAGCAGCAATATAGTCTGGTCGTTTGTTTTGATAATCTAAATAATAGGCATGCTCCCATACGTCGCACGTCATAATTGGAGTTAATCCTTTTGTCATAGGGTTTCCGGCATTGCTCTCCTGAACAATCTCTAATTTGCCTTCCTTATTTTTTACTAACCAAGCCCAACCTGCACCAAACAAGGTGGCAGCCGCTTTTGTAAACTGAGCTTTAAATTCAGCAAACGAACCAAAGTCACGAGTAATAGCTTCAGCAAATGTACCCGTTGGTTCGCCACCACCATTGGCAGCCAGACTAAAAAAGTAGAAGGTATGATTCCAAACCTGTGCAGCATTGTTGAAAATTCCGCCACTCGACTTCATAATAATCGTCTCAAGCTCGGCATTCTCAAACTCAGTTCCAGGAACCAAATTATTTAGGTTGGTAACATAAGCCTGATGATGTTTTCCATAGTGAAACTCTAAGGTTTTTTGATCAATGTGTGGCGCTAATGCATCCAATGCATAAGGCAATTGAGGTAATTCAAATTTCATAGTCGCGTATTTTTAATAATAAATAGTAATTCTTTGGGATCACAAATTTACAAATTAAAGCCGACTAAACAGGTACTTGAGTACTTAATTTGAAAATCATTTTAAACAATTGATCATCCTTAATGAATCATCACTATTTTTACAAAAAAAACGAATGAACAACAAACCGGTTTTCATACAGGTTATTTTGCCGCTGCCGCTCGATGGATTTTTCACTTACTCCGTTCCTGAGCACTTGCAAGAAAATCTGACAACCGGGAAACGTGTAATTGTTCCTTTCGGTACACGCAAAATGTACACAGGTCTTATTGCCGACATTTTAGATGAAAACAATTCGGGCTATGAGACAAAGGATATTCTGGAAGTGCTTGACAACGAAGCAATCATTCATCCGCAACAAATACAGTTATGGAGCTGGATTGCTAACTATTACATGTGTTCCATAGGCGAAGTATTTAAAGCTGCCTTACCATCAGGCTTGCAAATTCATTCAGAATCGAGTATTCGTTTAAACCCTAAACTCGAAGACTACTCCGGGTTAAGCAAACGTGAAATTGATTTCGTTAGCCTTTTGGAAGATGGTGATAGTATTAATCCTGATCAGGCCCGAAAAATACTAGGACTAAAAACCGTTTTTTCAATTGTTAAGTCGCTACAGGATAAGGGAGCGGTTGTGTTGGATGAGAATTTGAAAGATGGTTTCAAACCCAAATTAGACAACTACATTAGGCTTACCAAAGCATTTGCAACTGAAGAGAGAATTAATGAATTACTTGATGGCCTGAGCAGAGCAAAAAAACAGAAACAGATTATTTTATCGTTTCTTCACCTTACCGGCTATATTGAAACCCTAGGTGCCAATTCCTTAAAAAAGAGCTTACTTTTAAAAGATGCCAATGCAAGTGATACAATCCTAAAGTCACTTATTAAGAAAGGAATTTTCGAGCAATATCAAGTTGAAGTATCAAGATTAGGTGCTGACGAAATAAAAGTGGAACCCTTAAAAATGCTAACGGCACAGCAAGATGTAGCCATCGCGCAAATTAAGGATCAATTCAAGAGTAAAGATACTGTGCTCATACACGGCGTAACTTCAAGCGGCAAAACAGAAGTATACATCCATCTTATCCAGGAGGCCTTGCAGCAAAATAAACAGGTACTTTATCTACTGCCGGAAATTGCTCTAACAACTCAGATTGTTGAGCGCTTGCGTAAAGTGTTTGGCAATGCAGTTGGGGTCTTTCACTCTAAATACTCAGATACCGAGCGTGTAGAAATTTGGAAAAGCATCTTGCAAAATAATGAGAGCAGCTACAAAATAATACTGGGTGCCCGTTCATCCATTTTCTTGCCTTTCTCAAAGCTGGGGTTAATTATTGTTGATGAAGAACACGAAAATACGTTTAAGCAATACGCTCCGACACCACGATACAATGGTAGAGATGCCTCGATTGTGCTAGCTAGCATCTTCAAGGCTAAAACAATTTTAGGGTCGGCAACCCCATCGATAGAAAGCTACTACAATGCTAAAACCGGTAAATTTGGTTTGGTAGAAATGCCGGAAAGATACCAGGGCTTAGAACTACCGGAGGTATTTATTGCGAATGTTAGAAAAGCCCGATACAAGAAAGAAATGAGAGCTCATTTTACACCGATGCTGTTAAAGGAGCTCAAAACTGCTTTCGAAAATAAAGAACAAGTTATCTTATTTCAGAACCGACGCGGGTTTTCACCATACGTTGAATGCAACTCTTGCAGTTTTGTACCCAAATGTCAACAGTGCGATGTAAGCCTAACTTATCATCGAGGCTTTGGTAGATTAATCTGTCACTACTGCGGATACTCCCAAGGAATTCCTTCTCAATGCCCGGATTGTAATGGAAAATCGATTAGTACACGAGGCTTTGGAACAGAGAAGATAGAAACTGAAATTTCGGCTTTGTTTCCTGATATAAGAGTTGGCAGATTAGACCTGGATACCACACGATCGAAGAAATCGTATGAACGCATAATTAATGATTTTGCCTGTGGAAAGATGGATTTATTGGTGGGCACACAAATGATCTCTAAAGGTCTGGACTTTGACAATGTGCGTGTAGTCGGCATCCTAAATGCTGATAGCATGTTTAATTTTCCAGACTTCAGAGCCTACGAGCGCAGTTATCAACTAATGGCACAAGTTGCAGGCCGGGCAGGTCGCAAGCACAAACGCGGCAAAGTTGTGGTACAAGCTTCAGATGCAGGCCATCCGGTTGTAAAGTTCATGTTCAATAACGATTACCACGGAATGTTTATGGCCCAGGTTCAGGAACGAAAAACCTTCAACTATCCACCCTTCTCGCGCTTAATTAAAATCACTTTAAAACATAAGGTACCCGATGCTTTAAATAGTGCAGCAAAAGATATGGCTGCCATTTTACTTCCCACCTTCAGAAAAAACTTGTTGGGTCCGGAGTATCCCTTGGTTGCCCGTGTACAAAATTATTATTTAAAAAACATCATTCTTAAAGTTGCTAAAGACCAACATGCAAGCATGGTGCGTGTAATCATCAAGGACGCCATTAGACAAATAGTAAGAAAACACAAAACGGTACAAGTGGTAATAGATGTAGATCCGGTTTAAAGCAGCTACAAGCTTCCAAGTTTATCTTTTTTATGAATACTCACTAAAGCGCCCTATCTTTGCCTTTTACAAAAATTAGAGTTGTGACGACAAATCAAATAAAGCAAATATTCAATTCGTTCGAGAACAAGAAAGTAATGGTAATCGGCGATGTGATGATCGATTCATACATGTGGGGTAAAGTAGATCGGATTTCTCCGGAAGCCCCAATCCCAATTGTGTCTATTACCAACAAGGATAATCGACTTGGTGGAGCAGCAAATGTAGGCCTGAACCTTAAATCGCTGGGAGCCGATCCAATTATCTGTGCTGTGGTGGGGAAAGATAACATGGGTGATATTTTCAAAACCCTGCTTGATGAAGCAGGAATTAGCAATAAAGGCATTGTTACTTCGGAGCATCGACCAACAACAGTAAAAACCCGGGTGATTAGCAGCGGACAGCAGCTTATTCGTGTTGATGAAGAAGTAACCACAAAGCTACATGAAGAAATTGAACATGAGTTTATCGTTCAGGTAAAAGCTATTCTAGAAGAAGACGAACCACAAGCAATTGTTTTTCAAGATTACGACAAAGGTGTAATTACTCCGGTGCTTATAGAAGAGGTAGTTAACATTGCCAATGTGTTAGGAGTTCCTGTACTGGTTGATCCTAAGAAAAAGAACTTTAAGCATTACAAAAACGTGCAGCTGTTCAAACCTAACTTTAAGGAACTCCTTGAAGGACTTGGTATTGAAATCACTAAAAATGATGCGACCGCGATATTTAAAGCAGCCAAGAAAATTCATGACAAGAACAATATCGATCAAGTAATGATTACCCTCTCCGAAGCTGGTATTTTTATTAGCGACGGAACTAAATACAATACACTACCTGCCGAAATAAGAGATATCTCTGATGTATCCGGTGCAGGAGATACAGTTATTAGTGTTGCTTGTTTATGCCTTGCAGCCAATATTAACCCACTCGACATTGCAGCAATTTCAAACATAGCAGGCGGTTTGGTGTGTGAGAAAGTTGGAGTAGTTCCTATCAACAGACAACAATTGTTAGAAGAATGTATAGAAGCATATTCTTGATATATTTGAAACTTAAACAATAAATAGGTATTTGAGAAGTTTATCAAATTACAAATTACATCATACTCGTATGCGTTCAATTATATTAATTACTCTTTTTACCTTCTGTTTATTTAAAGGTGCAGATGCTCAGCGTTTGTACTCCAACGAATTTATGAATATAGGGGTTGGCGCCAATTCCTTTGCTATGGGTAATGCTACCGTTGCGCACATTAACGATGTTACCTCGGGCTATTGGAATCCGGCAGGATTAGCTGCTCAAGAGGCAAGCATCTCTGCTTCCTTAATGCACATGCCCGGTTTTCTAAATGTGGTTAACCACGACTATTTTGCCATTGGATACCAATTAGAAAAAGGCCGAACCATCGGACTGAGCATGATAAGAACGGCCGTTGACGACATACCAGGAACGAATGATTTGTATGATATTAATGGAGGAATTGACTACGACAGAATCAAATCATTTTCGGTAGCTGATTATGGCTTTCTGTTTTCATACGCCCAGCAAAGCAAGAATGAAAACTTCAGATATGGAGCCAATGTTAAGGTAATTAGAAGAACAGTTGGCGATTATGCTTCTGCCTGGGGATTTGGCTTTGATGCAGGTATGCAATACACTTTAAACAAGTGGCAATTTGGAGCGGTTGCCCGCGATGTTACTTCAACATTTAATGCCTGGAGTTTTAATAATGAGGAATTGGAAATCACGATTGCCGATTCGACTTTTAATACAAGCGAAGCCACTGCACTTGAGGTAACCTTGCCACAATTTATTATCGGTGTAGCCCGTAACTTCGAACTGAATGAGAAATACAATCTTCTGTGTGAGATGAATGCCAACGTTACTTTTGCTGGAGAACGCCATACCTTAATTGCCTCTGAGTTTGCGAACATCGACCCAAATATAGGTTTACAACTGGGCTATAAGAATACGCTATTTGCGCGTGCAGGTATTAATAATATTCAAGAAGTTACAGAATTTGGGAAGGAAGAAATCTCCTTTATTCCGAACATTGGATTAGGTTTAAAATTCAGGAAACTCACCGTTGATTATGCACTAACCAATGCGGCCAATCAAGCTGTAGGTGATTACTCTCACGTATTCTCCCTACAATTCTCTATTTAAACAGAAAAGGTAATTAAGCGATCCTCGATCTCAACATCGGCAAATCCATATTTTTCTTTAATCCAAAGAATCGTTTCTTTGTGATAGATAAAAACATGCGTTAAGTCGTTCTTGTAATACCATTTGTTAAAATCAATTTCCTCATGATACAAATCGGTCATGCAATAAAGCTTGCCACCGGGTTTCAATAAGCTTTTAAGTAATCTAAATTCCTTATCCGGATAATAGAAATGCTCAATCACTTCACAACTCACAATGTAATCATAGGTTTGTTTTAGCAATTCCGGATTATCATGAAAGAAGGGATCGTATAGCTCCAGCTTATAAGCTTCATCAAAAAGCATCTTGGCAATAACAGGACCTGTCCCGGCACCAAAATCCAAGCCTTGATCGTCTGCAGAAAAATCACGAAGTACGGCATTTGTAATTGGCGACACAAAGCGCTGATATCCTTTATTATTAACATCGTTTATGTGTTCCTCATAACGGGTCTTCTCAGCTAACTCGTCAGGTCGGTTTTGATGATCCATGAAAATGCTAGAACACGTGGGGCACTTATAATAGCTACGATTTCTAATACTATAGAAATCGATTCCAGGAGTTTCGCATAAAGGACAGTAATTGGACATTAGACTTAAGGCTTGATTCAAAAGAGAAACACGTTTAACTACTTCTTGTTCCTTCTATTGAAATGTTTGTCACCTTTTGTTTTTGGTTTCTTATGTACTTTTCTTTTTCGCAAATAAGATCCACCTTGATTCACCTTTGTATTTTTCAACTTCTTATCGTGAAACCCGCCTTCCGGTGTTTCCAGTTTCGTGTTTCTGTTAAAATTGCTTTCTGCAACCTGCGGACGCTCCTCTGGAATTAACTGACTGGACACTTCAACCTCTTCAGGAAATTCTTGCATCGGAATCTCATAATCCATGAGTTTCTCAATGGCATTTTTGTGTTCAATCTCATAAGGTGCATAAAATAGGATCGACTTTCCTTCCTGCTCTGCTCTACCTGTACGCCCGATTCTATGCATATAGTTTTCAGGGAAGCTTGGTGTATCAAAATTTATTACGTGCGTTATCTGGTCTAGGTCGAGACCACGAGCCATTACATCAGTTGCAATAAGAATTCTATTCACACCATCATTAAATTGATTGATGGATCTGATTCTGTAATTTTGTGTCTTATTAGAATGGATAACGCAAAGTTCTGAACCATAAATTCCTTCCAGCGTTTCGTGAAGTTTATCTGCAATTCGTTTACTGGAAACAAACACCAGCACTTTGCTAAACTCTTGTTTGTCCTCAAAAAGGAAAGACAATAAACGTGCTTTTGTGTAAAAGTTAGGAACAGCATAGGCTTGCTGAGCAATGTTGTGCAAAGGGGTTCCACTTACGGCAATTGATATTTTTGTGGGACTTCTAAAATAATCCTCAATCAATAAGTCCACCTCTTCGGTCATGGTTGCCGAGAACATAATGTTTTGACGGCGTTCCGGCAATATCTCAAAAATATTTGTCAGCTGGAATCGGAAACCCGCATCCAGCATCACATCCACCTCATCAATAACAAGCTTCTTAATTGATTTTAGCTGAAGTACGGCGCTTAGAGCCAAATCATATAATCTACCAGGAGTTCCAACAATAATATCACACCCCTTCGCAACGGCCTGTTTCTGGTTGTTAATGTTTGTGCCACCATACACACCTAAAGCCCGAACATTCATATATTCGGTTAAATGCTCAATCTGCTCAACCACCTGTAACACCAGTTCACGGGTAGGAACCAGAATCAACACCTTCGGATGAATCTGTTTCGAGTATTTCATATCGCGCAAAATAGGCAAGCAATAGGCAAATGTTTTACCTGTTCCTGTTTGGGCAATGCCAACAATGTCTTTACCAGATAAGATTACCGGATAGGTTTCTTCCTGAATAGGAGTTGGTTTGCTAAGACCTAAATCTTCCAATGCATTTAGCAAAGGGTTAGATATGTTTAAATCGTGAAATGTATTCATCGAAAAATATTTTTGGCCAACGTGCCAGTACTTAATTGGTGTTTCTTATTGTTGTTCAGCTTTTTTTTGCTCCACCTTCTTACCCCTAAACAATTCATATTTCTGGAGTTTGCACTCCAATGGACCGTTAAACAGCTTAATTTTTCTGGATGGACGCAAGCCAATAAATTTCAAAGCACGAATGTTACTGCTAATAATCCAGGCACTGCAGCCTTCGTGTTGATGCTTTAATTGAGTACCTATTTCCTGATAAAACGGGATTATTTCTTCCTCATCTTTCAAACGCTCACCGTATGGTGGATTAATCAACACAAGTCCATTTTTAAAGTGTTGCTTGGTTTTCAGAAAGTCCATTTGCTTGAACTCAATGTCCTCATCAACTCCGGCAATCTCGGCATTGCTTTCAGACATAGCAATCGATCGCATTTCAAGATCGCTACCATAGATCATACATTGAGATGGTCTGATTTGCTCTTCAGCTTCTTTTTTTACCAGTGCCCATAAGTCAGCGTCAAAGTCTTTCCAGTTCTCAAAGCCGAAATGGCGCAATCTACCCGGAGCTATATTTCTTGCTATCAACGCTGCTTCAATTGGAAAAGTTCCGGAACCACACATCGGATCCATCAGATCCGTTTTTTTGTCCCAACCAGACAAGGCAATAATTCCTGCGGCCAGCACTTCGCTCATTGGTGCGGCTGCCTGTTCTTGTCTATAACCCCGCTTATTTAATGAAGCTCCTGAGCTATCGAATGACACAGAGCAGGTTCTATCCGAAATATGAATATTGATGCGCAAATCAGGGTTATCCAGATCAACCGATGGACGTTTACCATACTTCTCTCTGAACTGATCGACAATGGCATCTTTGGATTTTAAGGCCACAAACTGTGAATGATTAAAATGCTCGCTATTAACTGTTGAATCAATTGCCAGAGTTCCATCTACCGACATATAATCATCCCACTGAATTCGTCCGATCTTTTTATATAAATCGCGTGCATCTCGTGCTAAAAACTTGATATGTGGCTTTAATACTTTAAGTGCCGTGCGCAAATGTAGGTTGCATTTATAAAGCAATTTTAAATCACCATGAAATAAAACAGCACGGTTTAACACTTCAATATCTGCAGCACCTAAGGCACGAAGCTCATCTGCCAGTATTTCTTCCAAGCCATAAAGGCTGGTGGCAATCATGTTAAATTTTTCCAAAGTATCTTGTTTTTATACGACTTATAATAATTTGCAAAGATTGGTTTTCCTTTCTGTCTTTACAACTGCTTGAATGAAAAAAGAATTGGCATCGAACCGCTTATTGATATAAAACAATAATACCTGCGCTACGCTTGACCATGCCAATGCTTCTAATAAAAAAGACGCCAACCCGAATTAACTGCTATTTCGGGTGACGCCTCATATTTCTTATCGGATGCTAGTCCAATTGACTAGCGAATTAGAGCACTACTATGCTTCCAATTTTGCAATCAATTCAATTTTAGCAGTGCTTCCGGCATACAATCTTGAGATTGGGCAGCCATCTTTAGCTGCTACTGAAAGTTCGTCAAATTTAGCTTGTGATAAACCAGCACATTTCACTTTGCAGTCTAACTTAATATCGGTAATACATGGACCTTTCTCATCTTTTCCTAAGGTAACTGTTGCCTCTGTTTCAATGTATTCAGGAGTTAATCCTTCGCCACTTAATAGGGCAGAAAAAAACATTGAATAACATCCTGCATGTGCAGCACCTACTAACTCTTCAGGATTGGTTCCATCACCTTCTTCGAATCGTGAAACGAATGTGAATGGTCCGCTGTAATTGCTAAAATTCATAGCGCCATTACCATCTTTTAAGGTACCGTTCCATTTTGCTGTTGCTTTTCTAGCTGTCATAATTTCTTTGTTTAAAGTCGTTTATTTAATATTTATGGGTTCAAATGCTTTTGTAAAATGCTTGCCTAAACACTATGCGTTTTCACAAACAGTTTGTTTACACCTTTATTGCAATCTCTTGAACAGATTAAGTTGATTTTGGTTCTCAACTTTCTTGAAAAAATATGTTTGCTGTAGAATTTAAATTTTAAAGTCTTCGACTTCCTTAACAGCTCCAGACGGCAAATCGTTGATACTTACCTTACCAATGCGTACACGAAGCAAGCGTAATGTAGGAAACCCAACCGCTGCGGTCATTTTCCGAATTTGGCGAAACTTACCTTCAGTTACTATTATGGAAACCCAGCTGGTTGGTCCATGTCGTTCGTCACGAATCTTCTTTGATCTTTCTGGCAAATCTTCCGGTTGATCGATTCTCATTGCAGTACATGGTTTCGTAACATATCGCTTTCCCTCAAAGCCAATCTCAACTCCGTTTTTTAAACGCTCAATGGCTGCATCATCAATTAAACCATCAACTTGTGCCTGATACTCCTTTTCAACTTTACGACTACGAACATTTTCGCTGGTCATGCCATCCGTTGTTAAAAAGAGCAAACCTTCCGAATCGGCATCTAACCGACCTATAGCCATTGTTCCTTGCGGAAAATCGAAAAGGCCACCCAGCAACAGCTTTTTGCGTTTATCATCGCTTTTAAACTGCGAAAGATAGCCGTATGGTTTGTGAATAATAAAATGTCGATGATTGCTCATGACTGCATTTGCCTCACAGATTAATTATGAAACTACACTTCGCAAGCGTCGCCCATACAATTGGGTTGCTCTTCAGGTTGTTTCATTAATTTCATGCGCAAGGAAAGGAAATATAATTTGCAGCCAATACAGATGCCAAATGCGCTTTCGAAAAATAACAAAAACAGACAGGCTACACACAATAAACATACTGGATCGAAATAGTTTATATCGGTTTGCAGAGGAATTGATAAAACAAAAATCACCAAGGATAGTGCAATTCCAAGACTCCAGGCAAAGCGCTTTTGTACTGCGCCAACCCATAGTTTCGATTGCTTGCGAACAAATATCCAGGCAAGGGCATAGGTAGGTGCATATTTAGGATTTATAAAAACAGCAATCATAAAGTTTAGCAACAAGAAACCGGAGATATATGGGATAACCTCGAAACGTTGCAGCACAAATCCATTTACAAAAGCTATTAATCCCAACAAGAACATTATTCCTGCATTTGCTCGAATTCTGCGCTCATCCAAGACTTTATAGTTGATACCTTCAACATTTTCTCCAAAACTTAACATACTCATTTCTCTATAGATTTAAAATGCAAAAATAGAATTCCAAATGAAGCAAACGAGTTTATTAACTTTTTATAACAGAACATTCTATTTTATAATAAATAATAACGAACGGACATAAACAAGAAACGGACAATCACTAATTTGAAGCAATTTGCTAAATAAGTCCAATCTCTCGTAAGCGTTGATTCAGATATTCTCCTGCTGTTATATCGTCGTGTTGTTTTGGATTTTGATCATCAATACAATTTTCAAGACAATCAAGCTTCATATCACTAACCGGATGCATGAAAAAAGGAATGGAATAGCGCGGAGCGCCCCAGTCTGATCGAGGAGGATTAACTACCTGATGAACCGTAGACTTTAACTTATTATTGGTATGTCTTGACAACATATCACCAACATTGATCATCAATTCATCAGGTTCGGCAATGGCATCAATCCAATCACCCTTATGATTCTGAACTTGCAATCCCTTACCCTGAGCTCCCATTAACAAGGTTATTAGATTAATATCGGTATGTGCAGCGGCACGAACGGCATCTTTCGGATCTTCTGTTATGGATGGATAATAAATTGGGCGTAAAATACTGTTACCTTCTTTTACAAACTGATCGAAATAGAACTCATCCAAGCCAACATGTAAGGCCAGCGCACGCAAGACATAAATCCCTGTTTTCTCAAGCAGAGCATAAGTCTCCGTTCCAATTGTATTAAAATTTGGGAGTTCTTTAACTTCAATATTTTCCGGATATGCCTGCTTGTATTGTGAATCTTCGCTTAACGCTTGACCAAAATGCCAGAACTCCTTCAGATCGCCTACTGTTCGTCCCTGGGCATGCTCTTTACCAAAAGAGGTGAATCCTCTTTGCCCACCAATACCCGGAACCTCATATTTCAACTTCGACTCGAGAGGTAAAGCAAAAAAAGCTTTTATTTGATCGTATAAATTCTGAACCAGTTCATCGCTGAGGAAGTGTCCCTTCAGTGCAACAAAACCAATCTCTTCGTAAGCTTTTCCAATGGCACTAACAAATTCAGCTTTTTTGGTGCTGTTGCCAGAAATAAAATCGTGTAAATTAACCGTAGGTATTTTCTGAATCGCTTTCATATTGCAGTTTTAAGAATCAATAATTGAACAGTCAGATGTTCATTAGGTTTGATCACAAGTTAAGATAATTTATCCGAAGCTCAAATCTGCAACGTGCTCCAACTTGCTTAACTGCTAACTTTCAGGCCAGTTTTAATGATCCTGAAATTATATACAGATAAGGTAATAGCTACTATAATATAAGCGAAATCTAAGCCTTGCATATTTGTAATCCAAATAACTGCCATAGTTAAAATGAGTAACTGCAATAAACCACTTAAATAATATTGTAGTTTTATTTTCTTCTTCCACTGAAAGAATACCGACAATAAATAAAGCGGGCTGCACCAGAGCAGGTTAAAATTGCTTTTCAATTCTTGATGATCGGTAATAATCCAAACCATAAAAATAACCAAGCCAGTTAAGCCCGTTACCAATAAATAAGCAAGTTGCAGTTTTGATGATTTAACAAGTAAAGCAACAAGCAACAACAAACTAAATACAAACAGCGGATTAATTAAGAATGGGTACGACACCTCTTGTTCTTCCAGCGGATTATGGATGATCTCTTTTGCAATAATCGATGCATTATCGACATTTATGTTGGTCAAACCATTGCATAGATAAGCAGGCAAGAACATGGTTTCGAAACTATTAATTTCTCGATCCAAACTTGGACCAAGCAGCAGATTCATACCGAACTTTAGCCAAAGCTTATCTTGTAAATATTCGTTAATCTGAACACGTTGTGTCGTTGCTACGGGAGCTGCTTTAAAATCAGTGCTCGTATTATTCAATAGTAAGTCGCGCAATTCCGTTGTACAGTTTTTATCTAAGAAACTGTAATAATAATAGCGGTTCTCTGGTTGATACAAAAACTTTAGTCGCTCAATAATCTGTGTTTCTGTTTCATCTGAAAGATTTAAAACTTGCTCAATTACCTGCTGTCCATCGGTGGTATAACTATCGATAAACAAATTTGATTTGTGCACGCCAAGCTTGTACTTGAGGTTTCCTTTCACAAACTTGTAAGAGAAATTGGGAGTATCAAAATCGAACAAGCCAAAATTAAACACCAAATCGGATGAATTACTTTTATCAGTAACCCTTAAAGCGCTATGTCCCCAGGCTGCAAATATTTCATCACCACCAGAACAGGTCAAAAGACTTATTTCAGTTTGATTCTCGGAATTGGCTGTTTGTATTCCAACCGCTAGGAGGATTCCTAAAATGATAATGATTTTTTTCAATTTGTTAGATTTTGATAATTGCTACTACTAATTCATCAAAGACAAAGATAACAATGTTCCTTTTGTCCTTTGCATGATGCGTATTAATAGCAATGAAAAAGGCGACCCCGTAAGTCGCCCCTTTCCATATTTGTTAACTATGTATGAGAGTCTATTTTATGCGCTAACCTCTGATATCATTGCAAATGGTGTTTTGAATAATATTTTTATATCGGTTAGCAGATTCATATTTTTTACATATTCATTATCTAAACTAATACGCTCATGTTCGCTTAAATTTGCCTTACCTCGCTTGGTTACTTGCCACAATCCAGTAATACCACCCGGGGCGTAAAATCGCTCGTAAAACTGTTCTTCCAAAAGCATTTGTGCTTCATACAATGGAATTGGGCGATTTCCAACAATCGACATATCTCCTTTTAGTACATTAAACAATTGTGGAAGTTCATCAAATCCGGAACGTCGCAAAAACTTGCCAAACTCTGTTACCCTTGGATCATTCTCTATCTTAATAAACATGTGTCGGGTCTTACCATCAGCGCCATACTGATTGCTACTCGCTGCCAAATCTTTCAGTTGCTTATCAGCTCCTACCAGCATTGAACGGAATTTATAAAAGGTAAAAACCTTATATCCTGCACCAACCCTTTTTCCTGAATAAAAAATTGGTCCAGGTGATTCGAACTGCTGTAGTATGATGATCATTAGAAACACAGGAAGTAGCACAAATATTAAGATACTTGCAACCACAATGTCAAAGGTCCTTTTCCATAGAGGTGTTACCACCTTAGATTTAAGAAAATGAATAGACTTTAGTGAATGAAATTTAAAGGTTGATTGCTGTCTGGCCTTTACGCTGTATTGTTTCCTTTTCGATGTATTCACAGACTGAGTAGTTTTGTTTCCAATGACTAGTTTAACGAAGGTTTTTTAGCAAGGTTCCATTTTTAGCCATCTTTGTGCAAATTGTTATTTACGCCAATTTTTATTGCTGTACTAAATCCTTAACTTTACGTTTAAATAATAGTGCAGATAAACATGACAAAACACCTTACCAGATATATCACAGTTGCCGTTCTATTAGTGCTGTTCCAATCTACCCTAAGCGGACAAAAAAGTGGCACATTACTCAGCGACACCATTAATGTTTTAAATTATGAGATCCACCTCGATGTATCAGATTTCAGCAACCAAACCATTGCCGGATACACCGTTATTACATTACATTCAAACATTGACAACATAGTATCAATACCTCTTGAATTATTGGATTTGAGCATTGACTCAGTGCGGATCAATACCCCGGGATTCAGCGCATCTGCTTTTGATTATGATGGAAACATCATCACTATTCACTCGGCAACAGCTCTTCAAAAAACGGATACCATCGACGTATTGGTTGCTTATCACGGACACCCAACAATAGATCCAACCGGATGGGGAGGCTTTACATTTCAATCTGGTGTTGCTTTTAACCTGGGCGTGGGATTTGGATCAGACCCGCATAACTTAGGCAAGACGTGGTTTCCGTGCATAGATGATTTTGTGGATCGGGCATCTTATGAATATTTCATAACCACCACGAACGATAAAATGGCCGTAGCCGGAGGTGTTTTGGCTTCAAGTTATTTTGCCAATGCCGACAGCTCTAAAACAACATATCAATGGGTTCTGGATGAAGAAATTCCAACTTACTTAGCGTCTATTGCTATTGCTAATTATACCGAAGTACTCGACACAATTATAGGAATAGATGCTGCCATTCCTGTTGGATTATACGTACAGCCACAGTATCAATCCTTGCTGCAAGGTTCATTTATTCATTTAGAAGATGCCTTACATGCTTTCGAAGCAAGGTTTGGTCCGTATCAATGGCCACGAATTGGCTACGTGAATACACCGGTTGGTGCAATGGAACATACCGCAAACATTGCATACCCAAACAGTTTGATAAATGGCAATACCGACTACGAAACCACCATGGCGCACGAATTGGCACATGCCTGGTTCGGAAACCTAATAACCTGCGAAACGGCAGAAGACATGTGGATTAACGAAGGTTGGGCTAGCTACTGTGAGGCAATTTTCACGGAACACGTTTACGGGAATGAAGCCTATAAAAGCTATGTGCGTCAAAATCACACAAATAATTTAAGAACCCTGCAACATACCGAAGGATGGTTGCCGCTCTATGGTATTGGACCCGAGCACACCTACTCTTCAACTGTTTACGACAAAGGTGCCGACATGGTGCATACGATGCGCGGTTATCTGGGTGACGAACTGTTTTTCGAGCTTGTTAAAAACCTATTGGCCGATTCTGCTTATAACGATGTTTCTTCTGAAGAAATGAGAGACTACCTGAGTATTCATTCTGGGATTGACATGACAGGATTTTTTGATGCTTACATTTTTAGTCCGGGATGGGTTCATTTTTCCATCGACTCCATGACAGTTGTGCCAACACCCGGGCTAAACGAAGTTACCGTTTACGTAAGACAACGCATGAAAGCGGCAAATGCCTTAGCACAGAACAACCGATTGGAAGTTACCTTTCTTAATGACGATTGGTTATCTCAAACAGAAACCATCCTATTCGATGGAGCCACCGGCAGTCAAACCTTTAGTTTACCCTTTGTGCCATCAGCAGCCATTCTCGACATGGAAGAGCGCATTGCCGATGCAACTACTGATAGTTATAGAGTGCTTTCAGAACCAGGATCAGGCACCTTCAACAATGTCTATTTTAAGTATGAGATTATAAATATTTCTGATTCAGCATTACTGCGCGTAGAGCAGAACTGGATAGCACCTGACGGATTCATTAACAATCATCCGGACATGATTCTTTCACAATCGCGTTATTGGAAGGTGGATGGAATATTCCCGTCAAACTTTGAAACAAAATTCAAGTTCAATTACAATAACAAAACTGGTGGCGAAGGTTGGCTGGATGATGGATGGTTTCCTTATCCTTTAAAAGCGGACTCGTTGGTATTGCTTTATCGTGAGGGACCAGGATATGAATGGAACATCATTGATTCCGAAAAAGCAGGCACCAGCCGTAATGGCTATCTGGTTACTGAATTCAATCAAAAAGGCGAATATACTTTGGCCTATAAGGATGCTTCCTTAGCTGTTATAGAAGAAAGCTTACAACATAAAAACATCCTTAAGGTATTTCCTAATCCAGCCAAACAACAAGTTTCTTTGAGCATCGACTATCCCAGCGAAGGGGCCATCATCATTTACGATGGCTCGGGCAAACAGGTACATATTGTAAATAAGAAAAGATACCAGCGCCGCATAAAGATTAACCTGAATTCATTTGCACCCGGAACCTACATAGTGCAATTTATTGCCAAGTCTGTTAAGGTTGCTGATGAACGATTAATAATAACTAAATAAGCCCTATGAGTAGTATATTAATTCCCGTTGATTTTGCATTTTGCAGCCTGAGTGCTTGCCAGTTTGGAGTGAACATGGCACAGCGTCTGGGTGCAAAAATATACTTATTCCATGCCTATCAGCTTGGAGAAACCAATGGCATTAATGTATCAAGAGAAACGGCTGAACTCAATCTCAATAACATTATTGATCGGATAAAGGAATTAGCCAAGCCGGGAGATGCTTCCTTTCAGGTAGAAAAGATTCTTCGCGAGGGTGATGCGCTTGATAGCATAAGTGATGTTGCAAAAGAACTTGCCCCAGACATGATTGTTATCTCGACCAGTAGCATTGGAGATAGGGTTAAACGCGTATTGGGTAGTAAGTCATACAAGATCATTCGTTCGGTTGAAATACCTGTATTAAGCCTACCTGATGAATTTACAAGCGAACCAACATTCCCGTTGAAGCTAGGTTTTGTAGCCGGAGGAGATATTGAAACCATGCAATCGTTCTCCAAGCTTATTCAGCTTGCCGGATCTATTGTTGACGAGATTCATTTTTTCGAGTTATGCCCATTTGGCAAACCAGAAACACCGTCGGAATTAGGATTGGAGATTCAATCGAAAATTAATGCTCTAGGATTGGAGATTCAGTTCGTTCATCATTTTCTGGATGAACCTTCCATTATGCCAAGAATAGACAAACTGGCAAAAGAAACTGGTTTAGGAATTATGTCGGTATCTACTCAGAAAAGAAAATTTCTATCGCGCTTGCTCTTCCCGGGTTTAATGAAACATCTTTATTTCAACTTTGAACTTCCGATGTTAATTTTACATTCCTAGAATTCTGCTTATTTTAATGAGTCACTTTTTGCCTTAGATCGATTCTTTCGTTCTTTGGCAGTTTTCACTTTATTCAGGAACTTACTGCGACCTGCAATATTCATTACCGTGTCGAATTCATTCTGCGTGCTAACAAAAGAAACGCTGTCTTTGCTCTGCTCCGATTCCTCCAAAGATACTTGTCCTTCTAGCTTGCTAAACTCCTCTATCACCTCTTCGTAAATTAGCTTATAGGGTCCGGGATTAGAAATATAAAAGCGAATGGTGGTATCAAAGCGGTCTTTGTCAATATTGTGCTTTTTAAGCACGCTGGCATAAAACTCACTCTTCTCCATGATTGTGTTAGGCCTGCGCTTTATGGATAAATATGCATCTGCGGTGTGAATATCAACTAAAATATCAACCAATGAATCAGCAGGAATTACATATGCTGGAATTTTCACATCTGCCTTTCCGCACGATACGAGTAGCACAAATGCAATTATAATAAATGTTTTAGATGACATCATATTCTTTACCATTTTCAGAATTCAAAAATAGAGCTTTTTTCAAGACAGCTGTTCATATTCATGTAAAAGAGAAGCGCTAGTTAGCATCAGGAAATAATACGATCCTATCGAAATTAACAACATTTGTAAAAACCCCGGCATTCAACATTTCTTCAAATTCTTCTTCAGATGGATCTATCAAATAAGCAAGGGCACTTGAACTGTTTTCCCGAACCTCCTGCACTGAGGTAATATTGTTCAGCTTAGCAATGGCAAGCGAATCGTCCGGAGTAATCATTTTCACACTTAGGTGTTTCCCAATGATCTTGGTATGAAAAACGTGCCAGTATTCATTATTCTTCATATTCAGGAAATAACCGCTAATTCCTTTTCTAAGAATTAACGAATCCGAAAGCGCCATAAACTCATTTTTTGTTTTGGTGTCCTGCATGCTGGCAAGATAAAAACCATCTGCCACAATTATTAAAGTATCTAAATCGCTGCTAGCATACATACCGCGCATTTCGAGCGGAAAACTGCTTAGATTTCTTGAATTCTTAGGTTGCTGATTCTTAAAATAAATAGAAGTGCAGCTAGTTAAAAAGAACGATACGATTAAAAATAATGATAGTCGGCGCATAGCTATAGATTTAGGTTCAGTTCTTAAAAACGAGAACTGAACCTAAAAAGTATAAACCAACTTATTCGGCAGGAAACATCCGGCCGCTATTCCGAAACAATTGTTAATGAATGAACTGAAGCTGCTGAGAAATATCCCAATGATGCGCCATCTATATTGGATTCCGGATTAGCAGGCGTTGTACTTCCAAACATTCCACCGCCGCTTATATCGCTTAAAATACTCCAGTAATTATATACAGCTTTATCAATGTTCCACAGTTCTACCTGGTAAACTTCTCCGGGTTTATATTCGCGGCTAAATGAGCCAAATTGCATTTCTAAACCATTATTAACAATATCGTCAAACAGGATCAAATCATCCTTGTACTCATCTTCAATATATATATCAGCCTTATAAAAATTATCAAACTCAACCGGATCAGTTAGGTACCCAATCAACATCATCGGTGGTTTTCCATCTTCACTTGGTGGACCAAAATCCATTTGCTCAAAAGCTAGAGAGTCAAGTTCTGTAAGTGCCGGCATTTGCGATTCAGCAATAAATTCTTCATTACCAATTTTTATATAAAGAGAATAAATATTCCCAGGAATTCCTGTAATCACCGAAGTTTCGTACTTACCCGCCTCTACAAGATCCAAAGTATCAACAGTTCCTTCATTATCGCTTATTACAACCAGCGCATCGTTAATTAATGGATACTCCTGAGGATCGAAATAATCCGTTGACCTGGAAATTAAAACATGGTAAGGCCCAGCTTCGTTTGTTATATTTCCTTCGATTACGTAATGCTGCATACTCGGATCAATATCAACATCAATCACTTTCTCACATGAGACTAAAAACATGGCCAAAGCGGCTATCAATAATGTTACTCTTGTCATGATATTAAAATTTAAAGTTATACGAAATAGATGGAATAATACTGAACAAAGATAATTGTGTTGCCTCTGGCACTCCCGTTTCTTCGTTCTCAGCAAAAGTTATGGTGTATGCATTTTCACGGGCATATGCATTATACACACTAAAATTCCAGCTGGCCTCGCGTTTATTAGTTTTAGTCCTCCAATAGGTTAGTCCTAAATCTAGGCGATGATAATCCGGCATTCGGGCTTCGTTTCTATCTGAATAGGCATTATATGTAACTTCTCCAATCTCGTACTTTCCACTTGGTGTTGTATAGGCATCTCCGGTATTGTATACCCAGGATGCCGATGCGCTCCACTTTTTATTTATTTGATACATTCCTACAATAGAAATATCGTGGGTACGATCATGTTTAAGTGGGTACCAATAGTCTCCAACATCTTCGAAGGTACGCTCTGTTCGTGATAGCGTATAACTTATCCAACCTGTAAGTTTACCTGTTTTCTTTCTTGCATAAAGTTCCAGCCCATATGCACGTCCGTCGCCAAAAATCAATTGCGACTCAACATATGGATTCAGCATTAAGTCGGCTCCATTCTTATAGTCTACCTGATTTTGCATGTCCTTGTAATAGATTTCCGCTGAAGTTTCGATGGTATTATTTAAGAAATTACGGAAATACCCAACTGCAACCTGGTCGGCAATTCCCGGCTCAACCAAGGCACTGCTTGGAATCCATGCATCCATTGGTGTTCCTGAACTGGAATTACTTACTAAATGCAGGTATTGACGATTACGGTTATAGGCCAGTTTAAATGAACTTTTCTCATTGATTAAGTAGGTAGCGGATAAACGAGGTTCTAATCCTCCATAATTTTTGATTACCTCATTCTTTCCATAATAAGTACTATCGGCAATATTATCATCAGCATCATATGTATAAACACTTCCTTCGCCCAGCGCTGTAAAATTTGAATAACGCAAACCTGCATTAATCTTCCAGCGATCACCCAAATCCTGGTCCAAGGAAATATATGCAGCCGACTCGAGTCCATAATCATTGCCAATATCGATTGCATTTGTAATATTTGAGACTTCAACTTTGCCAGGGATGAAGGTATGATAGATGGCATTGGCTCCAAACTTTAACTTGCTCTTGGAGTTAATAAACCAGGTAAAATCTTCCTTAAGGTTAAAGTCTTCGATACCCGACAAAATGTCGATGCTGTTATCACCAAAGCTCATGTTCATTTGGTAATCGTATTTGCTGTACAACAATGTTGTATTGGAAAACAATTTTTCGGTGAACAGATGATTCCAGCGAATGGTTCCGGTTGCATTTCCCCAATCCATGCCCATTTCATCGTTAAAGCCAAATACATCCCGACCAAAATATCCGGAAAGATAGATCCTATCGCGACCACCTATTTTGTAGTTGGCTTTCATGTTTAAATCGTAAAAGTAGAGTGAAGTATTTTGGAGTTGTTCCTCGCTTGAAAAAGC
>JBFHES010000039.1:0-23990 GCA_041584015.1 Bacteroidales bacterium | reverse complement strand
TATTGCAAAGAAATATTAGAAATCTACTTATTCCTGAATACTGAAACTATTCCGCAGTAAATTAGCACTTAAGCAAGAATGAACGGGCAATATACCAAGAACGTCTCCAATTTGAAATTGCTTGATCAATTCATCCGACAAGTGAACAATGCCATGTTCCTGAGAAAGCGACTTTACATAGTTAGCTGTTGGCAATGGCTTCCATCCGTCATTATGCAGCAATGCCAAATAGCCGTATACCTTTGTACCTGCAAGCTGCAGGGCTTCCTTCGATAAATGAACACCACCACCATACACAATCAATTCATTACGTTTAGGATGAATCGCTACCACCGGACAGGCCACGCATACGGCAATATCTTCCAGACTACAACTCCCCAAATGAAATTGCATTATATCATAATAAATAAAATTGCCTGGTCGAATTTCATCAACACCGCTAAACGCATTTGCAAGGCTGCACGAAGGTGTATCTCCAATTGAGATAATAAGATCAGGAAATTGCTCAAGATATCGCTGCTTAAGCATGCTTAACTGTGCGAGCGCATGCTGGTGTATTTCCAAAATACCAGCAGTTGATGCTGCGTTATACGTATCTCCGGAATGAACAAGCAAACCTTTAAAGACAAGTAAGCTATTCTTTGTAATACCTTTTATCAAAGCATCAACAGCAGCGGTATCTGTTGCCGGAATACCTGCTCGACCATAACCTGTATCAATTTTAATAAAGACACCCAGCTCATGATCCAACTCCTTTTCAATCCATAGCAGTGCATCCGGATGTTCCAGAAGAATATTAATAGTATGCGTTGCAGCAAGCTCATTAATTTCACTTAGCTCCAACACATTCAACGGAAATGCAATGGTTATATCCTCCCATCCGTCAGCGGCAAAATACCTGGCCATCGAAACCGACGATACAGTTATTGCACCTACTCCATGCCTTCGAAACCACGAACCTACCTCAAGTAGTTGGTGGGTTTTAAAATGAGGCCGAAACTTCAATCGATGAAGCTCGGCCTTAGTTTTCATTTTTAAAATATTATTTACACACTGCTGCTTATTAATCAGCAAGGTGGGCTTTTTATAGTGCATCTAATCTATTTCTTACGTGTCCAAACTGTGGTTCTTCCTAGAATTGAAATCCCCATATAACCGCGCATGCTTAATGTGTTGGCATTTTCCAGTTCGATGTAGCAGCTGTAAGTGTTTCCACTTTGCGGATCGTAAATCTCACCATCTTCCCATTCATCATCATCGAATTCAAGACCCGTCATAATTTCTAAACCTTGAATGGTGCGGTTGCGTAATTTGGGATCCGGATTGTCCTTGTCGCGTTTAATAGTTCCATCTTCATTATTTGGATTCTCAATCCAGATAATTTTACCATGATATTTATTTCCAACTTTATAGATTTCAACAATACTTTCGTTTTTATCGGTATACCATTGTCCAACAATTTTATCGGCTTCTTGAGCGATCAAGCCTTTTGGCAGAAGGAATACAAGCGTTATGGCCAAAATTGTAATGTACTTTTTCATGTTTATGTGTATTTGTTTTTTTAAAGAAACTGAAAATTTACAGAAAATCAAACCACGAACAAGATGTGATATAATTGATATTTATAATTTTGCAGTTAAAATCATTCTATGGAATTATTCTTCAGAAAATATGGCGAAGGACCAGCAATCATCATTGTGCATGGTCTTTATGGTGCATCCGACAATTGGGTAACTGTTGCTAAAGCCCTGTCCGATAATTTCGAAGTCTATCTTATCGATCAGCGAAATCACGGTCGCTCACCACACCATCCGGAGCACAGCTACGATGCCATGAAAGATGATTTACTGGAATTTATGGATCAACATGAATTGGAGAAAGCAACTATCATCGGGCATTCCATGGGAGGAAAAACGGCTATGTTCTTTGCCAAGGAATATCCCGAGCGTATTACCAATCTTATGATTATCGACATTGCTCCAAAATCTTATGCCATTGCTGATGCCGATAAACGCACCACCATCAATCACGATCGCATTATCAATGCCATGCTTTCCATCGATTTCAGCACCGTTACTACCCGTGATGAAGTTGAAAAACAATTAGAAGTGCAACTACCAACCGAGCGCGTTCTTAAATTTTTAATGAAAAACTTGCACCGCAATAAGGACAATACGTTTAATTGGAGTGTAAACTTTAAAGCGCTAAAAGAAAACTTACCGCACATTCTTGATGGACTGAATGAGAAGGACTTTGAAAGAGGAAGAGGTATTACCGGTTTTCCTGTACTCTTTGTAAAAGGCGCCAACTCCGATTACATCACTCAGGACGATTTTGATCAATTGATTTTAACCATATTTCCGTTTGCCGAGCTAGTGAGCATACCAAATGCAGGGCATTGGGTGCACGCTGAACAACCAAAGCTCTTAATTAAAAACATCAAGTACTTTTTAGAAGTATAACCAGCAAGCATAAAAAAGGCAGGATGATTAACAATAATCATCCTGCCTTTTTATGTTTAGTAAACCCGAGCTATTTAACCAGCTTCGATATTGCTTTAAAAGTATCGTTTCCCGAAACTCGTTGCAGTTCAAACAGCAACGACTCCTTGGTGCTAATGAGTGCTCCTTCCTGACGCATGCGTTCAATTGCAATTCGCTTATCATTAGGGTTACGAGATCCAACGCAATCCTCAACCACAACGGGCTTGTAGCCTCTTTCAATTAAGTCGATGCATGTTTGCAACACACATACATGTGTTTCAATTCCAAACAAGATTACATTTCGCTTGCCACTCACAGCAAGGTCTTCGTCGAACTTGGGCTCATCACAGCAGCTAAAAGCCATTTTCTCGATGTGCTCATATTCGCCAATGGCCTCCGAAAGCGAAGGCAAGGTTGGCATTAATCGCTTGGTGTATTGCTGAGTAACCATCATCGGAATTTCCAGAACATTCAGACCTTTAATCAAGGTGAGCGTATCTTTTTCCAATTTCTCGTGATCGCTAATAAACGGGAAAAGCAGTCCCTGAATATCCACAACTACTGCTATAGTTTCTTCTTTTAATATTCTCATGATCTATAGTTTTAATATTAGAATCTCATTATAAAAGTGGTTTGTTCACCCGGGATTGATCTGGCTGAGATAGTGCCTCCATGAATACGCACAATCTGACGTGACAAGCTCAATCCAATTCCTGATCCGGTTGGCTTGGTAGTAAAAAATGGAATGAATATTTTATCCAGAACTTCCTGAATGATTCCTTGCCCATTATCTTCAACCTGCAACATAACACTTCCACGCTCGGTTAAAAAAGCCTTAAGCTTTATGACAGGCTTTTTTGTTTCAATAAGCGCCTGAATGGAATTTTTGATAAGGTTGATAAACACTTGCTCCATTAGCTCCTCATCGGCAGTTAGCTCCAAATTACCGGGTTCAACTGATACATGCAGCTGCACATTACCTCGTCGTAAATCTTCCTCCAGCAAATGAGTAAGATTGGCAAAAAAGTCGTTTATCTTAAAAATAGAGAAATCGGGTTTGGGTATTCTGGTCAGGTTTCGATAGGTCTCAACAAAATGCAACAGGCCGGTACTTCTTTTATTTATCGTTTTTAACGCCTGTTCAATGTCCTCAAAGGTCTCGGCAAGTTCCGGTGAAAATTCGTTCGCACTTTCCTTGGTATCATCAAGCATCATATTTACTGTTGATGTTAACGAAACGATTGGTGTGATGGAATTCATTATTTCATGCGTTAACACTCTGATTAGTTTCTGCCAGGCCTCCATTTCCTTCTCTTCCAATTCATTTTGGATGTTCTGAATAGAAACCAGGGTAAGCATTTGCTCACGTATTTTAAACTCTTTTGCATAAACTGTTAACTGCAAAATATCATCATCATCATTTATCTTAATTAAAGCACGTTCGCCGGTTTTTAGACCAAACAGGCAATCGACCAATTCCTGACTTGAATCTGACAAATCGTTAATATTACGCAAAGAGCTTTTTCTGAAAAGTCGCTTCGTAGCATTGTTGTACATTTCAACCGATCCGTCCTGGTGATACGCAATCATGCTAATACCAATGTGCTGAATTACATTTTGCAGGAAAAAATATTGCTGCTCCTTTTCATCCCTTATTTTCTGAAATTCCTTTATCACACTGTTAAAGGCAAGATTCATTTTATCAAAGGAAGTTCCCAGGCCTTCGACTTCAAAAGAGCGCGTAAACTCTGAATATTTTATGGCTTCCAGAAAGCTTGTAACATAGCGATTGGTACGTGCAACGTACTTAATCATAAATACAATTTGTAAAGCCAATAAGCCTCCAATAAGGCAACAGGAAGTGTAATATTCGGTTTTAAAAACCAGATAAAAGAAGGTGATAATTGTTAGCGATAACAACAGCACCCTAAAAATTACATTTAGTACAAATGTTTTAAAGACCATATTTTTCCATTCTTCGATAGAGCGAAGTACGTGTTAGCCCTAATTCCTTTGCAGCATGACTAACATTCCCCTTGTACTTTTGAAGAACCTTAGTAACTATTTTCCGTTCAACATCATCAAGGTTAAAGGTGTCAAGCTCCAATTCATCCATTTTTCGAGGAGCCGAAAGCAGAAAATCATCAGCTTCCAAACGATTACCATCGCTCATAATAATAGCTCGTTCAATGGAATGTTGCAGTTCTCGGATATTTCCGGGCCAACTGTATTGCTCAAGTTTTTTTAATGCAGCAGAAGTAAATCCACGAATGGACTTGTTGTACTTCTTGCTAGTTATCTTTAAAAAATGGTCGGTTAACAGCTCAATATCTTCAATGCGCTCGCGCAATGGCGGCAATTTTATCTCTACAGTATTTATCCTGTAAAGTAAGTCCTGACGGAACTTACCTTCGGCAACCATATCGTATATTTCAGAGTTGGTTGCGCAAATTAATCGAATGTCGATTTTACGCACCTTGTTTGATCCTACACGAACAATTTCGCGTCTTTCCAGGGCTGTAAGCAATTTGGCTTGCATTGGCATCGACATATTGCCAATCTCGTCAAGGAACAATGTTCCTCCCGAAGCAATTTCAAATCTTCCGGGTTTGTCTTTCTTAGCATCAGTAAAGGCACCTCTCTCATGGCCAAACAATTCGCTTTCGAAGAGTGTTTCAGGAATAGCTCCTAAATCAACACTTACAAAAACATCATCACTGCGAGATGAATTTCTGTGCAAGGCCCGGGCAACAACTTCTTTACCAGTACCGTTTTCGCCCATTATTAATACGCTGGCATCAGTTTGCGCCACTTTATTAATGGTATTAAAAACAGACTTCATACCGGGCGATACACCGATAAAATCTTTAAATGGTTGATCGATGGCTGCCGACAAACTTTGCTGCTTTTCAATTAATACACCGGCTTTTACCTTTGAGCGTTTTAGTTGAACTGCAGAACCTATTGTGGCCATAATTTTTTCATTCTGCCATGGCTTAAGAATAAAATCAGTGGCTCCGGCTTTTATGGCCTTAACGGCTTTAACGGTATCGCCATAAGCAGTAATAAATAGAACTACTGCTTCGGGATCAATCTCTAATATCCGCTTTAACCAATCAAAACCTTCATGTCCGGAAATGGCATCTTTAGTAAAATTCATATCAAGCAGAATCACATCATAATCCTGCTTTGCCAGTAGGGCCGGAATCTGATTAGGGTCTACTTCTGTATCAATCTTTTCAACTTGATTCTTTAAAAGAAGTTTTAACGAAAACAGAATATCTTCGTTATCATCAACTGCTAAAATTCTACCTAATTTATCCGCCATGTTTTGTCTTTATTGCGTTTCGAAGCTTAGTGATTTTAAAAACACAAGATAGATAAAATTAGCCTTTCTTAAGTAATTATCAAAAAAGAATAAGCTCCCATCATGCCTGATCCTCATCACACCGATTAAGGTATAGCTTGGCTGCTATGAATACAAATTGATTTTAATTTACAGTTTGCTTACATTCTTACCGGCACATCGGCACCAAGCAAGGACATGGCTGTTTTGATGGTATTACCTGTTAGTTCAGCTAATGCAATTCGGAAACTTCTAAGCTGTTCATTTTCCTCTTTTAAGATGGAAATATCGTGATAAAACTGATTGAACTCCTTAGTAAGGTCGTACACATAATTGGCTATTAATGCCGGACTTAAATTCGCTCCTGCTTCTTTTATTATCGCCGGGAAATTATAAATGGTCTTCACAAGTTGCGATTCCTTTTCTTCCAGATTCGATAAATCATCAGCGTAATCGGTGCTATAACCAAGTTCTTCTGCTTTGCGCAAAATGGACTGAATTCTTGCGTAGGTATATTGAATAAATGGCCCGGTATTACCATTAAAGTCGATAGACTCCTTTGGCTCAAAGGTCATTGTTTTTTTAGGGTCAACTTTAAGTATGAAATACTTGAGCGCACACAAGGCAATGGTATGTGTTATTTCTTCGATTTCTGAATCAGACAAACCATCAAGCTTGCCAAGTTCCATGGAGGTGGTCTTAGCAGTTGCAATCATTTCTTCGATTAAATCATCGGCATCAACAACAGTTCCTTCGCGCGATTTCATTTTACCTGTTGGCAGCTCAACCATGCCGTATGAAAGATGAAATAAATGTTCAGCCCAATCGAAGCCTAACTTTTTAAGTACAATTTTTAATACCTGAAAATGGTAGTTCTGCTCATTGCCCACCACATAAATATGTCGGTCTAAATCATAGTCTGCAAATCGTTGATGTGCGGTACCTAAATCCTGTGTCATATACACCGATGTGCCATCTGACCTTAACAGGATTTTCTCGTCCAGTTTGTCTTTGGTTAAATCAGCCCAAACGGATCCATCCTCTTTTTTTATGAGGATATTTTTTTCGAGACCATCCAAAACAAGCTGCTTACCCAAAAGGAATGTTTCTGATTCGTAATAGGTTTTATCAAACACGATCCCCATCTGCTTATAGGTAACGGCAAATCCATCATATACCCAGGCATTCATTTTTTGCCACAAACTGTAAACCGACTCTTCTTTCTTTTCCCAGCTGCGCAACATGGCCTGCGCTTCTAGTAAAAGAGGAGCTTCCTTTGCGGCCTTCTTTTCATCAAAGCCATCCTCAACCAGCTGCTTTATTTCTTTCTTATATTCCTGATCAAACTTTACATAATAGTCGCCCACCAGGTGATCGCCTTTTAAGCCACTTGAGTCGGGCGTTGCATGCTCGCCCCACTTTTGCCAGGCCAGCATCGACTTACAAATATGTATACCACGATCGTTTACTAAATTAACCGCTTGCACATTTTTACCGTTCGCTTTTAATATTCGGGTAATCGAATCACCCAGGAGGATGTTTCTAATATGCCCTAAATGAAGTGGTTTATTTGTGTTTGGCGATGAGAACTCAACCATCACTTTCTCAGCTTCAGGTGTAGCTTCAACTGTACCAAAACTCTTCTGACCATAAGCCTGCTTCGAAAAGGCAATCCAATATTTTTCAGCAATCTCCAGGTTCAAGAAACCTTTAATCACATTAAACGAGGCAATTTCAGCTACCTTATCAACCAAATAAGTACCCAGTTCTTCGGCTGTTTGCTCCGGCGATTTCTTCGACATTCTTAAAAATGGAAAAACAACTAAGGTAAAATCTCCCTCAATCTCTTTACGAGTAAGCTGCAACTGCACCTGTTTCTCGTGTACATCGGCGCTATACAAATTCTTTATCGCCTCTATTACCTGTGCTTTTATTATGATATCGAAATCCATGGTTTCTAAAATTTTGCGCAAAGATAAGAGGACAGCTGCAAGGAAAAAAATTAATGTGAAAAGATTGAAGAAAAGAACGTGTTACAAATTCACTTGCCGGATACTAGGTGTTAATCAACCTAATCTTCTCAACTATTGAAACCATTTGTTTGCGCGTCAACTTTGGTCTATCAGCGCTATCTATCTGCTTAGATGACGTCTTCTGAAGTTCTGGATACCAATCACCGGGACTTGGTAAATCATTTGGCTGACGAGGGATTATATGCAAGTGAAAATGCTCAATGGTTTGTCCGGCTTCTTCCTGTTCTTGCAGGGTGAGATTGAACCCTACACAGCTAAACGCTTTTTGCAGCATGACAATAACTGCTCGGGAAAAAATCATCAACTCACTTAATTCAGCATCTGTAAAATTAAAAAGGCTAGAGCAATGAGTTTTGGGAACAATTAACGAATGGCCGGGAAGAATTGGAGCAATGTTATAAATGGCTCGAAAATTCTCAGATTCGTGAAAAGTAATTTCGTTAATATGCCTTGCACAAAACGGACAATCCATGATTAGGATGCGTTACTTTCGAATTGGGTAACACTCTCCACTTCATTATCGGCAAGGATCTCCTCATTGCGATAGCGCAGGAAAAGTTGCGCGATGGCCTGCACATCTTTTTCGCAATAGCGGGTAATGCGCTCAATATTCTTCTCTTTATAAAACACCTCAGCAACCTGGCTCCCATCAATGTCATCCTTTGGCGATGGAATATCGAAGGCCGCCATGAGCAGCTCTAATGAAGTATAGTTTTTATAATCGCCGAACTTCCATAATTCAAGGGTATCGAGGTGTTTAATTTCCCATGGCTTTTTACCGGCAATATTAAGCACTCCCGGCAATGGCAATCCATTAATTAGCATACGACGAGCAATGTAAGGGAAATCAAACTCTTTACCGTTATGGGCACAAAGCAGCAAATCAGGTTTGCCCGTCAGGCGATTAATCATATCGGTAAATTGCTGCAAGAGCAAACGCTCATCACCTCCAAAAAATGACTTAATGCGAAATTGGCGTTTACCATCTTTCAAATGAAACATACCCACCGAAATACAAACTACTTTACCAAACTCAGCATAAATACCTGCCCGTTGATAAACATCAGCAGCTTCCTGGTTTTCATCTCTAAAGAACTTCGACTTCTTTTCCCAAAGTGGCTTGAATCGTTCAGGAACAGTATCAAAATCCTCAAATTGAGGCACCGTTTCAATATCAAGAAATAAAATACTTTCGAGTACAGTAGCTTTCAACATGACTTATTTTTTAGGTGTGCTTTTTTCCAAATGTCTTTCAATTATCGAACTCAATACGTCAATTGCAACCAGGTTATTACCTCCTTGCGGAATAATCAAATCGGCATACTTTTTAGTAGGCTCAATAAACTGCAGGTGCATTGGTTTTACAGTAACATCGTACCTGCCCAGCACCACTTCAACAGTTCTTCCACGTTCAACGATATCACGTGTTATTACTCTGGCTAAACGGTCATCAGCATCGGCGTCAACATACACCTTTACGGTCATTAAATCGCGCAGGCGCCTATCAGTTAGCACCATTATTCCCTCAACAATAACCACGTGTTTTGGTGCTACGGGAATAGTTTCATTGGAACGTGTACAACTTAGGTAAGAATAGATGGGTTGCTGAATTGTTTCGTTGCGTTTAAGCTGCTGAAGGTGCTTAATTAAAAGCTCCCACTCAATGGCATTTGGATGGTCGAAGTTAATAGCTTGCCTCTCCGATTCAGGAATGTGGCTATTATCTTTGTAATAGGAATCCTGCGGCAATATTGCCACCTCTCCTTTGGGTAATCGTTCAATTATTTTTTTTACAACCGTTGTTTTTCCGGAACCTGTTCCGCCTGCTATTCCTACAATCAACATAATTCTAACCTGAGTATTTTACTGCACCTATCTAAATACAAACCTACAATCTAAAATAGATTAAACCCAATAACTGAAAAGATTAATACGCTCTGTAGGCAACATGTTGCAAAGCATGATATTTGTCATATCCAAAAAATCAAAATTTAAACCGCTGAACTAGTGTGAGTTTCGGCTAGAAAAATCAATAACAAGTCTCCCGAACACCTCTTATGCTCTACAACAATCTTCAATCTTGAATGTTACTTTTCCCTATCTTTAAATGTTGAAAACAGAAAGTATAGTAATACCCAGAATTGCTAGGTACTCGTTAGATTAAATTAGCAATCTGATTATCAGTAAAGTTAAAATTATAAAACTCTATTAAGATGGTTAAGCACGTTGTAATGTTCAAAATGAAAACTTTTGAAACAGACATGATTCAAAATGATCTTAAATTAAAGTTCAAATCAGAACTTGAAAACCTGATCAATATTATTCCTGAAATAGTAAGCTTTGAGGTTGGTTTAAATATTAGTGAATCGCCAGCAGCTTATGACTTGGTGCTGCAATCAGAATTTAAATCGATGGAAGAGTTAGATGCTTACCGAAAGCACCCTGACCATGCCCGCGTTTTAGAAATTGCAAAACAAGTAACAATTAAACGAAGAGTTGTTGATTACGAAGTGTAATCTAAGTTGGCAAAAATGAATCAATTATACCCACTTAAGTTCAAGCCCGTTTTACATGATAAAATTTGGGGAGGAACAAAATTAAAAGAACAGCTTAATAAATCGGTTGGCAAGATTAAAACATGTGGCGAAACATGGGAAATCTCTGGCATTGAAGGAAGCATTTCTGTGGTTAGCAATGGCTTTCTTGAAGGAAACAGCCTACAGGATTTAATTGAGGTGTACATGGGCGACTTGGTCGGCGATCAGGTTTACGAGCAGTTTGGAATGGAATTCCCTTTGCTCATAAAGTTCATTGATGCCACCGACGATCTTTCCATTCAGGTGCATCCTGATGATAAGACTTCTAAGGAAAGACACAATGCTTATGGTAAAACCGAGATGTGGTATGTACTGCAAGCCGACGAAGGATCGCAACTCATCTCTGGTTTCAACAAACCTGTTACAAAAGACGAATACCTAAAACATCTTGAGAACAATACCCTTAAAGAAATATTAAACTTTGAGGAAGTAAAAGCCGGTGATGTATTTTTTATTCCATCCGGAAGAGTACATGCAATTGGTAAAGGTATCATGTTGGCAGAAATTCAACAAACATCAGATATTACCTATCGAATTTACGATTGGGATAGAAAAGATGCGAGTGGTGATGGTCGCGAGTTACATACCGATCTGGCCCTTGATGTTCTCGATTTTAAGGTACATAATGACTATAGAACAGTATACGAACCGGTTTTAAACAAAACGGTAAACCTGGCGAACTGCAAGTACTTTAGCACAAACGTAATGGAGTTCACCAATCCTGTGGAGAAGGATTATATTGTAATTGATTCATTTATTATTTACATGTGCCTGGAAGGTGATGTTGAGCTTATTTATAGTGAGGACAGATCCGAAACATTATCCAAAGGTGAAACGATATTGATTCCTGCGGAATTGAAAAACATTCAGCTGATTCCAAAACCTAAGGCCAAATTGCTGGAGGTATTCATTCCCCACAAAACAAAAGAACCAAAACTGGATATGTTTGACAGATAACTGCCCTTCACATTAGCAGTTCATCCTTATCAGATTATTCGTACCAAATTATAACATTGCTATGAGAGCTTTTATAGTAGCTACTTTATTTATCACTGTTTTTGCGTGTTCATGCCAATCACAACAGAAACCTGCAACAGCTGCATCTTCCCTTAAGTTTGAAAGAATTGCACCAGCAAATCATGCAAAGGAACAACTGCCTGTATTGGTTTTATTGCATGGGTACGGCAGTAACAAATCTGATCTGATTCCTTTAGTAAAACAATTCTCCGAAACCTACCTGGTATACGCTGTTCAAGCACCTATAGAGCTACGCAGCAACTCTTATGCCTGGTATAACCTTATTTTTAAAGATGGCCATGTTGCCGATTACGACACCTTACAATTCCAAAAAAGCTTGGATGATTTTGCACTATTTCTTAAAGATCTGAAAAACGACAAGCTGGCAAACACCGAAGCAATTTATTTATTCGGATTTAGCCAGGGTGGCATGATGAGCATTGAAACAGTTATTAATTATCCGGAGCTGATAAAAGGAGCTGCATCGGTTTGTGGAATGCTAGGCGCCACTCCTGAAAGATACCAAGAACTTAAACATGCCACTTGTAATACCAAATTGTTTGCTGCCAACGGAACATTGGATTTAGTTGTACCATTAGACTATGCGCGAACTACCCAAACCTTATTCGGCAAATGTGCGGGCTTCACCTATAAAGAGTATGCATGTGAGCATCAAATAACACTTGAGATGCTTAAGGATATTGATGAGTGGCTACAAGATTCATCTAAAAAATAAGCCACTACACTGCGTATATTTCTATTCCTCAATTGTAAATACCATATTCATGATATCTTTGGTACGAGTTGTCATAGTATAAGTACTTTCACAATCGATAGGATTACCATTAACATCAATAGCTTCCCATTCTTCATCGGTTAATTGATAAAACCCTTCATCATCGTTTAAGGTGTGCAGAGCTAAGGTAGTATCGTCTAATAAATCAGCGGTAAATAGCATGTTCTCCAATGAAAAGCGAAAACTTGAAATCCAGTTATTTTTGAAATTACCATCAAAATCAAAAGAGGCACGAACCCCAATCTGCGGAAAAGGAAAATCTGTTATCATAATACCGTCGTCGCTATCCATGTTTGATGCCCATGTCCAACTTGTGGTGTATGTTTGATTGCCAGAAAAGGTTTTACCAAATGCCTCATTTCCTGATGGATCTTGCCACATGGGATAATTAGGTTCAAACACATTAAAGGATATAGCACAATCACAACGGCCATTTTCCATTAGTTGTATCTTATAGGAAAAGTCAATATTTCTTTCGATGGTCATTGCCTTGGCATATTCCAAACCTGAAACATAGGTATAGCTATCGTAAGAAACTCCGACCATGTTGGTTTCATAATCCTGAGCATAATGCAAGACTCCATTCTCAAAAGTAAATTTTTTCTTCTCAATGCTGAAATCATTCCATTCTAATGGATTTCCAGGAACATCTTCACAGGCCGGGTCAAGCCAGCTAAACTCGTCTTCATATTCATTTGTCCAATTCCTGGCAGATGTGTTTAGCGTCAATACTTTTGAGACAATATGATTTTTAAGATGTTCATTTTCCGGAATAAGATCTTCATCATTATTGCAAGACGAGAACAAAACGAAAGTAAGCAATGCAGCAATAACTGTGATTTTTGTAAGGATTCTCATAAGTCTTAATTTATAGATAGTATAGTTAACAAGGACTCAAAACTAGCCATAAATATGAACAGCACAAAACGGTTTACAAGTATTTTACGAATATCTCGGATACTGTATTATCGTAATATTTTGGATTATTGAGTTTTTTAATACGCTTCAGCACCTTTGCCTGATCTTTAAATTGGTGTGAGAAATATACCCAAAACTGTTTCATCTTGTTAAGCAGATTACTTGGATCGGTTTCAGTTTTATACATTTCATAAACCGACTCATGAAATACCATTAGGTAATGCTGTTTCTGTCCGTGATTAACTTTTGCAGATGTTATCAACTCTTTTGCTAAAAATGGATTCATTAACAAACCGCGCCCGATCATTAACTTATTAGTTCGAGGAAACTCTTTTCTCAAAAGCTCAAAGTCTTCAATTGAATTAATATCTCCATTATACACAATCTCGTGCCTGGATAAATTGAGACACTCCCGGTATTTTAACAAATCAACAGTGCCTTTGTACAACTGTTTGCCTATGCGCGGATGGATGATAATTTCTTCAATTGGAAAATCATTGGCAACTTCAAGCACCTTAAAAACCTCATCGGACTGCTCGTAGCCTAACCTAAGTTTTAAGGACAACTTTAATTTGTTATTTGCATAATATGCCTCCAGAAGTTTACGAAATGCTAAAGCATCTTTTAACTGACCAGAGCCCTTACCTTTTAAAGCCACCATTGGATACGGGCAGCCCATATTCAAGTTAATCTCACGATAACCCAGATCGGCTAAAAAATCATCCAGAGACACCAACTCTGCAGCTGAATTGCAAAGCACTTGAGGAATAACAATTTCTTGAGGATTATTGATTCTTGCCGTTTCGCGAATAAACTTCTTGCTTAATACTCCTTGGTTATCCAGATGGATATAGGGTATAAAATACTTATGCACTCCGGTAAAAAGCTCACTATGCGCTTTACGATACACATAATCAGTAAAGCCCTGAAGTGGCCCCTGATATACCTTTAAATTACTATTCGATGATTCTTGAATACTCGACAAACTACAAACTCATTTCTCTATTGACTGATTGGCTGAGCGAACTGACTTACATCTTTACCCGTAATCTCATTCGGACAAAGAATAATCAATCGTTCAATTACATTACGGAACTCGCGAATATTACCTGTCCAGTTAATTTTACGCAGTTGCTCTAGTGCATCGTCACTAATCTTCTTTAAAGGCATTCCATATTCCTGACATATCTGACCAATAAAATGTGCCGCCAATAAATGAATATCTTCTAATCGCTCATTTAACGATGGAACCTTAATGAGAATAACGCTTAGACGATGATAGAGATCTTCACGGAACCGATTATTGTCGATTTCGTCTTTCAGGTTTTTATTGGTTGCTGCCAATACACGCACATTAACCGATATATCTTTATCGCTACCAACGCGGCTTATTTTGTTCTCTTGCAAAGCTCGAAGCACTTTGGCCTGTGCCGAAGCACTCATATCGCCTATTTCATCCAGAAAAATGGTACCACCCTCTGCTTGTTCAAATTTGCCTTTACGTTGCTTAATTGCAGATGTAAAGGCTCCCTTCTCATGCCCGAATAATTCGCTCTCGATTAATTCGGATGGAATGGCCGCACAATTAACCTCCACAAATGGAGCAGCAGAACGATTGCTCTTTTCGTGCAACCAACGAGCAACAACCTCTTTTCCTGTTCCGTTTTCGCCAGTTATTAAAACGCGGGCGTCGGTAACAGCAACCCGTTCAATCATTTCCTTAATCTGTGTAATTGCAGCGGACTCACCAATCATCTGATACTTCTTGCTAACTTTCTTCTTTAGCACTTTGGTCTCATTAATCAGCGATTTTTTGTCCATTGCATTACGAATGGTAATCAGCAATCTGTTTAAATCCGGTGGCTTCTCAATATAATCGAAAGCACCTTTCTTAATGGCATCAACCGCCGTATCAATTGTTCCGTGGCCAGATATCATGATAACCGGAATGTCAGCATCCATTTCCATAATTTTCTCCAGCACCTCGATGCCGTCCATTTCAGGCATTTTAATATCGCATAGCACCACCTTGTACTTATTGTTCTTCATAAGTTCAAGAGCTGTCATTCCATTCTCGGCAGCATCAACACTGTATTTCTCCAACTCAAGAATATCCTTTAGTGAATTCCTAATTGCTCTTTCGTCGTCGATGATTAATATTCGTGGCATATTGTTCAGTTATCAGATTGTAAATAAATTAAAGGATGGAATTGCTAGTTTGCTGTAAATACGTAACTCACAATATTAGCTCCCATCTCAAGTGCCTTGCGGCGTGTTTGCTCAGAGTCGCCATGCACAGCCGGATCTTCCCAGCCATCACCTAAATCGCACTCATAGGTATAAAAACAAACTAAGCGGCCTTCATGAAAAAGTCCAAAACCCTGCGGTGCTTTCTGATCGTGCTCATGTATCTTTGGTAAACCATTTTTAAACTCAAATTTCTGGTGATAAATAGGATGCGAAAATGGCACTTCAATAAACTCCTGATCCGGAAACACTTTTGCCATCTCACGCCTAACATATTTATCAAGACCGTAATTATCGTCGATATGCAAGAACCCGCCTGCCTTTAGATAATTCTTAAGATTGATCACATCCTGATTTGAGAACAATACATTTCCGTGACCAGTAAGATGAACCATCGGGTAATTAAATATCTCTGAACTTCCCACCTCAACTGTTCCATAATCAGGATCCATATCGGTACCCAGATTGGTATTACAGAATTTAATAAGGTTTGGCAGCGAAGTTGGATTTGCATACCAGTCGCCCCCACCATTGTATTTTAACAAGCCAATTTTTACCGTACTTACTTTATTAAATGATGTAAAAATAAATAAGCAACTAATGAGTAAGATTGTCGTAGAATGTCGTGTCATTTGTACGATATTTTAAGATACAAAGGTAATAATTTGAGAACGATAAATATTTATAACATTGCCTAAACGCCAAAAACATAACAACTATTACATGCGCGTGATTTATACTTGCACTGCGGCATTGTTGCTATTGCTCATCGCTTATGAGCCTACTTATGCAAGCACCTGGCATAGCTTATTAACTGATACTATTAAGTTAAGTTCAAAAGTATATGTAGGTGATCACTTGCAAGCAGGAGACACCGTTGTGCTTGAAGCTGGTGAACGCGATCAGCTGCTAATTAAAAATTTATATGGATCGGCTACAGCTCCTATTACCATCATTAATGGTTCTGGGTTAGTAACAATTGAATCAGATTCAGGGATGTATGGTATTGCCATAAGAAAGAGCAAGTATTTTCATTTAACAGGTACGGGTGCTCCGGGAATTGATAAGGGTATTTTTATTAAACGCGTTGGCCATGACAATGCTATTGGTCTAACTCTGGAGAAATTGAGTAGCGATTTTGAAATCGATCATCTGGAAATTTCAGACATCCCTTTTGCAGCCATAATTGCAAAAACAGACCCGGACAGTTCGCTAAGTTCATCACGCGATTCCTTCCTTTTATCCAATGCCATTTTCCACGACAATTACATACATGACATTCATGCTGGTGAAGGATTTTACATTGGTCACTCGAAATACAAAACGGGCGCCATTGTACACCGAAATGGCAAAGACACCGTGGTAATGCCACATCTGCTCACAAATGTGCAGGTATACAATAATGTTATTGAGAACACGGGGTTCGATGGAATTCAAGTCAGCTCGGTGGTTTCCGATTGCAACATTTATAATAATCAGGTTTCTTTTGATAGTCAGGTGGAACGATATGGTCAAATGAGTGGCATCATAATGGGTGGTGGCAGCGATTGCGATTGTTACAACAACAAGATAAGTGACGGTAAAGGCGCTGGTATACTGATGTTTGGTCTGGGGAATAATATGATTTATAACAACCTGGTTAAAAATGCGGGCATCAGCTATCTGCCAAACGACTCATCAGCTACTCAGCACGGAATCTATATAAGCGATAAATCCATGGTAGATAGCGCTTCAGTTTATGTATTTAACAATACCATTGTGAGCCCCAAAAGCGATGGCATACGTTTTAACAGTAGCAAAAGCTTTGGTAACAAGATCTACAACAATTTGGTGGTTGATCCCGGAACGTATTATACCTACATGTGGGACAATACAAGCTTTACACCTGAGGACGCTTATGTATACATTGCTGACTTTAGCCTTGGGAATGTTGACACAGCGAGAAACTTTGGCTATCAATTTATTGAATATGCACCTTTTAAATGGGAAGATGGAGATGAAGACTTTGAGCTTATGGACTCCTGTTTTCTTATTGATGCAGGTATGGATGTAAGCCAATTTGGAATAAGTACCGATTTAATGAATCATACCCGACCTTTGGGTCTTGGCTACGACATTGGTGCATACGAAAGTGATTTTACAAATCATGAAGCCTTTCCAACAAAAACTTCCGTTTTAAATGTATTCCCTAACCCGGCCTATGCACAAACAAAAATTAAATACCAGCTACAAAAAGATGGCTGGGTAAGCCTTCATTTAATGGATGTTCATGGACGAAAACTAGAAACACTGGAATTCAACAACCAACTACGAGGCACTTATACAAAGTATGTTGATATTACGGAATATGCAGGCAAAATTGTTTTTGTTTATTTTGAGTTCGACGGAGCTATTAGTAGTGCTAAAATTTTATGTTTACGTAAATAAAAAGCGCAACAACCAAGGTACTGATCATTGCGCTTTAATAGTATCTTATTGAAACTTATTTAGCAGTGGCAAGCACTTCAAGTAATAAGTCCCAAAATTTCTGTACTGTTTCAATATTGATTCGCTCATCTGGTGAATGCACCATTCTTAGTGTTGGTCCAAATGAAATCATATCCATGTCCGGATATTTCTCTAAGAACAACCCACATTCTAATCCGGCATGGATGGAACGAACAACAGGATCAACCTTAAACAACTTTTTATAGGCTGCGGCAGTTGTGCGCACAATCTCTGAATCAGGATTTGGAGCCCAACCAGGATAACCATCTGTATGTTTAGCTTTAGCGCCGGCCATTTTGAACACATTCATCACCATACCACACACATAGTCTTTTCCGGAATCTATATCGCTTCGCTGGCTGGTTGTAATCTCAATATTATTTTTGCCTTTGAATTTAACAGATGCCAAATTGGTACTTGTTTCAACCATACCCGGCATGCGCTGACTCATTTCAATAACGCCATGTGGTACAGCAAATAATGCACGTAACAAATTACGCTGTGTCTTTTTATCAATCACAGACTTGGGCAATTCGGCTTGCTCCATTTTAATCTCGAGGTTTGGCTCTGTGATGGCCAACTCGAATTTAATCTTCTCAACAAACTCGTTAAAATAAATTTCAAAAGCTTCCTTATGTTTTGGTGCAATTGCAAAAACGGCAAAAGCCTCACGTGGGATTGCATTACGCAGGTTTCCACCGTCAAACTGACTCAATCTTATTTTAAAGTCCTCAGTTGCTTTAATAAGCAAACGTGTCATTATTTTGTTGGAGTTACCCAAACCCTTGTGAATTTCATCACCTGAATGACCACCCTTTAAACCGGTAACGCTTATCTGCAGGGCATCAAATTTAGTCGGAAGTTTTTCGCGCTTATACTTAAAGTTTGCAACCGTATCCTTACCTCCGGCACATCCTATAAATAATTCACCTTCGTCTTCCGAGTCAAGATTCAATAATGTTTTACCAGTTAGAAAATCAGGCTCCAGAGCAAATGCACCCGTTAATCCAGTTTCTTCATCAACAGTAAACAAACACTCAATAGGACCATGCTCAATGTCGTTTGCAGTAAGTACCGCCATTTGTGCAGCCATACCAATACCATCATCAGCTCCAAGTGTAGTACCATCAGCAGTTACCCATTCACCATCAATATATGCTTTGATTGGATCATTATCAAAATCGTGCTCAACATCGGAATTTTTCTCACACACCATGTCAATATGGCTTTGCATGATGATGGTCTTCACATCTTCCTTTCCCGCTGTTGCTGGCTTACTGATTAACACATTGCCAATTTCATCGCGCTTGGTTTCCAAATTATGCTTTGCACCAAAGGCCAATAAGAATTCAATTATTTTCTCCTCCTTTTTACTCGGGCGTGGTACCTGTAGAATATCATCAAAATGTTCCCAAACTATAGTTGGTTTCAGATCTCTTATTTCACTCATGATTAATTGTATTATATTTTTGAATAGAACACAAAGTTATAGAAATCGTTCTGAAATAATAGTTAATCATTCTATATTTAGTCAAATCCAAAGTGAAACACAATCGTTCAAAATACTTCTCCTGACTATTGGATCTTATATGGGATTTGGGGAAACTGTAATACAACTAGCTATGTTAAAAAAAGAATCAGTTTGTTTGTAGCACTTTTTTTTTGATGCTTTTGCTTTCGTAAGTGATTAATGCGCAATGCCTCGTTGCTTTCCAATTGAACAATAAAACCAGCAATTATTATGGCTGGATTAGAAAGCAGACATTAGGCATAATTTCAGATAGTTGGCCGAACTAGACGGCAAGCTATTTTGAGATTCAAGAAATTGTGATTGAAGCAGAGTCATTAGTCGGAATCGATGAATTGAATAATACTCAAGCTATTCAGAGCTATCCCAACCCAGCTAATGATTGCCTAACCATCAATCATCAGAAAGAATCCGGATTTTTGATGATTGATGACCATGATGGACGACTAAGCGATTCATTCCCGATTAACCTCGGCCGGAACGTCATCAACATTAGCAACTTGAATGCGGGAATTTATACATGCCAGATAAAACGGCAAATAATGCATTGCATGAAAAATTTGTTTAACTCTGAACTTACTTATCGTGATTCAGCTTTTATTTGGTCATACGTTTAAAGTGTGGTTCTGTAACCTACAGTTTATTAACTGATTTTCAATAACAGACTTCTCTGAAATTAATCAGCTTAACTATTTGGTATTGATTGAAAAATATCTACTTTTGCACTCCAAAAGTTTTTTTACATAAATAAGTATAAAATAAATGTACGCAATTGTAGAAATAGCAGGTCAACAATTTAAAGTTGAGAAAGACAGAAAAGTCTACGTAAATCGTTTAGATGCAGAAGAAGGAAGCAATGTTGATTTCAGCAATGTTCTTTTAGTTGAAAACGATGGTAAAGTTTCTGTTGGTGCACCGAACGTAAAAGGCGCTAAAGTAACTGCTAAGGTTTTGTCACACCTAAAAGGCGACAAAGTTGTGGTATTCAAGAAGAAAAGAAGAAAAGGATACCGAGTTAAAAATGGTCATCGTCAGTACCTGACGCAGATTCAGATTGAAAGTATTGTAGGATAATTTAAAATTTAAAAAATGGCACATAAGAAAGGAGCCGGTAGTTCACGAAACGGAAGGGAATCCGAAAGTAAACGCTTAGGAGTTAAGATTTATGGTGGTCAGGCTGCAATTGCAGGTAATATCATTGTCCGACAAAGAGGAACCACTCACAATCCTGCTTTGAATGTTGGAATGGGAAAAGACCATACACTATTTGCTTTAAAAGATGGCATCGTATCTTTCCGTAAAAGAAAAGATAACAGATCATATGTTTCAATTCTTCCTTTTGAAGAGCAAGTTGAAACAGCCACTGCTGAGAAAGTAGAGAAACCAGCAGCTGTTGTTGAGGAAGTAAAAGCTGAAGTTGCAGAAGAGGTTAAAAAACCTGCTGCTAAGAAAGCTGCTCCAAAAGCAAAAAAAGAAGCTACTGCTGAAGCAAAACCTAAGGCTGCACCGAAGAAAAAAGCAGTTAAAAAAGAAGACAAAGAAGATACTAAATAGTAATTAGTATTTTAAGATATTATAAACCTCCTGTTTTTCAATGTAAAGACAGGAGGTTTTATTTATTAAACTAATTTTATCAGCTAAAATTATCAGTCATGCTTACCATAAATTACATTAAAGAAAATAAGGCTGAAGCAATTGAACGTCTTAAGATTAAGAACTTTGATGCTGCAGATTTAATTGATAAGGCAATTGCTAAAGATCAGGAGAGAAAAGAAAACCAGCATAAACTAGACGATATTCTAACAGAGCTGAACAGTATCTCTAAAGAAATAGGTCAGCTTTTTAAGAGCGGAAATATTGAAGCAGCCAATGCCGCAAAATCAAAAACATCTTCACTAAAAGAAGACTCAAAAGCACTCAACCAAAGAGCTGGTGAAATAGATGATGAGCTTTTCAAAATTTTGGTTGAGATACCAAACATTCCGCACGAATCGGTTCCTGCCGGAAAATCGGAAGATGACAATCTTGAGATAAAAGCTGTTGGCAGCAAACCTGACTTAGGTACGAATAATCTACCTCACTGGGAGCTTGCTAAAAAATATGACATTATCGACTTTGAGCTGGGGAACAAATTAACAGGAGCTGGTTTTCCTGTATATAAAGGCAAAGGAGCAAAACTCCAACGTGCGCTTATCAACTTCTTTTTAGATGAAGCCGAAAAGGCTGGATTTAATGAAGTACAACCACCAGTATTGGTAAACGAGGCATCCGGTTTTGGAACAGGTCAATTGCCTGACAAGGAAGGACAAATGTACCATTGCACGGAAGACAACCTTTATTTGGTACCAACTGCAGAAGTTCCGGTAACCAACATTTACAGAGATGTAATTGTAAGCGCCAAGGACTTTCCGATTAAAAATACAGCTTATACACCATGTTTCCGTCGTGAGGCGGGTTCTTATGGTAAAGACGTGCGTGGTTTGAATCGTTTGCATCAATTTGACAAAGTGGAGATTGTTTGTATTGATCACCCTGAGAAATCATATGCCATGCTCGACGAAATGGTAACCTACGTTGAGGGTCTTGTTAATAAGCTAGGCTTCCCATACCGAATTTTAAGATTGTGTGGTGGAGATGTAAGCTTTACCTCTGCTTTAACTTTCGACTTTGAAGTATTTTCAGCAGCCCAGGAAAAATGGTTAGAAGTCAGTTCGGTATCTAACTTTGAATCGTATCAGGCTAACCGATTAAAATTGCGTTACAAAGAAGAAGGCGAGAAAAAAACAAAATTAGCACATACGCTAAACGGAAGCGCTTTAGCACTTCCTAGAATTGTTGCTGCTTTGCTTGAAAACAACCAAACAGCTGAGGGTATTAAGATTCCTGAAGTATTGGTGAAATACACTGGTTTTGATATGATTAACTAAGGCATTATTTGCAACTAGTATAAAACAAAAGTGGGCTGGAAAATTTTTCCAGCCCACTTTTTATATGTATCATATTCTGCTAATTTTCGCGCAACACATACTCATCATATTCCAACTCGAAACGAAGCTTATGTTTTGATTCCTCCAAAGCCAATGACTCAAACAATCTTTTCATCTTATCGTTTGGTGCTTTGGCAGCCAAATTTGAATATAACTTAAAGGCTGACTTCTCTCTTTTCATTGCGAGTACCAGCGCCTCCTGATACGTCATATGATCCGTAGGCTTAACATTGATTATGTAATCAGCAATTTTTAAATCAACTATTTTCTCTTTTGGTACATCAAAAAGACCTTCTTCTTTAATCTTGGCAAGTCGTGCCTTATGACTAACTTCTTCTTTGGCAAATTCCTCAAAGACTTCTCTCATGTCGTCAGTTGTTGCCTTTGCTGCAAGATTGGTATAAAAATCAACGGCACTCTGCTCTGCATCAATTGCAAAGTTTAATATGTCATTTATATGTTCGAATTCCTTCATGGTCACAAATTTTAATTTCAATAAATATAAGAAAAACAAGTATTAAAAACTGATGAACTAGTTTTCAAATGATTTAATAAAGTCTTCTTCAACTTGCTTTTGTAAGCCATCGCAACCATAATTGAACATGCGGGCCCAATTATCAACAATGGTATAATTAAACTGATGTTTATCCTGCTCTTTCATTCCAGGAAGCAACGAGATAATTTCTTCCCGAACATCTTCTAGTGAGAATAATTGTTGCGACCCGAACAGTTCTAGCAACTCTGTAAGCACCGTATAGTTGACCTTTTCAACCTTTTGAATCATCTCCTTACTGAACTCTTGAATTACCTTTTGTGTATTGGTAAAACTTCCGCCAGTTTCAATAGGGAACGAAGCCGGTATAAATAAATCAGCCATCTTAGCCGTATCGGTCATGAAATAATCCATTACCATAATAAAATCAGCATTATTAAAATACTGTTCCATTATTGATTTGTCCGTTGCACAACCAATAGGATCTTCGCCAAAAACAAACATATTACGGATGGCATTAGTGTCCAGTAATTCTGTATGGCATTCTTTAATTCCTGCAGGAATATCTGTTCCCCAGGATGCACTTAGCTTTCTGCGATAGTCTTCGTCAAAAATTGAAATGGTACCTGGTCCAACTTTATTACAAGCGCCCATATCCAGCAATCCTTGCGTATTATTCTTCTCTTTAAGTGGAATTAATCCTGAGGAAGTTTTGCCAAGCTTACCCGTTAACAATGCCAGATTACGCAATTCGAATGAGGTATTCGCTGACATGTTCTCTTCGGTAAAGATGATAACAGCATTCATTTCGCTATTGTACTCATTAGCAAACTTCATAATTTCACTCGTACAATTATCGCCTGCCTCTTTAAGAAGTTCATTATAATCTTCCTGTAGCAATGCCTCTTTATACGACTTGAAATTCTCGCAATTATCGTCAATAAACATTTTGTTCTCAAGACCATTGCCTAGCAGATAATGGTTTACAGCCTTTACAAAATGATAGTATGACTTGATCTTCAAAACACCATCGACTTTATGCTCCATGCTACTTTTCT
>JBFHES010000038.1:0-24157 GCA_041584015.1 Bacteroidales bacterium | reverse complement strand
GTGGAGCTGCCGGGAGTCGAACCCGGGTCCAAACAAGGAGACCATCTGCTTTCTACATGCTTAGGTTCGACTTAATTGTCGGAAGCAACCCGGCACGAACCCACCAAGTTGAAACTTATCTTCTTAAGTTTCGCAACTGCCTCGAAGCAAAGCTGTCGCTATCACCTAATTGCTAGCGCCCCTGTTGCAGAATGGAAAGGTGACTTACCTTCTGCGGAACGTCCTGTCCAAATTCCTAGAACCTGGATTAAGCTTTAATCTACTATAATTCGATTAAGCAGCAAGAGCGTAATTATTTTCGCCAATTACTGTTGTTTGGGTCGTGTTTAACGAGCCAGCCCACGCTCGACATGCTTACAAAACACCTCATCTTGCTGTCAATACCAATGTCAGCCCCTTAAGTGTAAAACGGCTACAAAGGTAAGTAATATATCTGTTCTGAGAAATATGCTCCGGCGCTAATATTAGGATGAATCACATTATTATTTTTAGGCGAATAACGGTCGTCTGCTTGCCTTCTAAAACAAAATTCATGGAGAAGGTAAAAGTTACGAATCCATGTAGACCGTTAAATCAAAATCTTAATTCTTAAGGTTTGATTAGCTATGTTTCTTATCTTTCGGCTTAAGATTATTTGATATGACGATAAGAAAGGCAGTTGCGGCAGATCGCAATACGATTGTTGATTTTCAACAAAAAATGGCATTGGAAACAGAGAACCTTATATTGGATGGCAACACCTTGATGAATGGTGTTCAGAAATTTTTCGATGAACCGCATTGGGGAACTTATTGGTTAGTTGAGACCGACGAAGAAATTGTTGCTTCGCTGCTTGTACAGAATGAATGGAGCGATTGGCGTAATTGCTGGGTTTGGTGGATACACTCGGTTTATGTACTTCCTGCTTATCGAAAATCCGGTGCATTTAAAATGATGTATGAACACTTGAAAAAGCAGGTAATTGCATCGGATGATGTTGGAGGATTACGCCTATTCGTAGATAAGACCAACACCAGGGCGCAAGCTGTTTATAAAAAAATGGGAATGAACGGCGACCATTACCAGCTATTTGAATGGATGACTAAATAAGAACTGTATTGTACTTGAACATCTGTGTTAATTATAATAAGAAAGGTCATTAATATCTCCCCAGATAATAATGACCTTTCTCTATAATAGAGTTTCTGCTACGAAACTAAAAATCCATATCACCACCGTCCATCATTCCGTCTGAACTTCCACCTCTTTTCTCTTTGTAATTATTGAACTTATAACTTACGCTCAATCTAAAAACAGGCGCATCGCGTTGGAACAGCATACGGGAATAAAAATCTTCTCCGGATGAAACAAATTCATGTTTACCGGTGCCAAACATATCGCTAACTTTAAAGTTAACACTTAGCTTACGATCCATGAAATCAGCACGAATTGATGAGCCAAACATATAAAAGCCTTCCATAGATCCCTGTGCTGTTACCGATGGTGCAGAGTAGTTACCATCAAACTGCAATCTTAAATTCCAAGGTAGAATGAAGGAAGTACGTCCGCGCACATACCAGGTAATGTCTTCGTTATCGGTGTCAAATACATCACTTTTAATTAGATAATGATAGGCACTACTTGAGACATTAAAGTTCCACCACTTTTTAAGATTAAGGTTTAGCATTAACTCCGCACCGGTTGAATAGTCGTCGCCTACATTGGCAATTGAGTGAATCAGTACATTATTATAGCCTTCGAAAACCGATCTTACACGTTCCGATTTGTCATTTGTTTTACGGTGGAAGACTTCCAGCGAAACATAGGATTTGCCATATTTCTTCTGTAAGCTTAACTCATAAGAATCTATATATTCTGGTTTTAAGCCAGGATTACCTTGCCAAACCGTATAAGCATCGCGCCAGGTTAAAAATGGTTCTAAGTAATAATTACGCGGACGGTCAATTCTGCGCGAGTAGCTGGCTAACATTTGCATGTCGGCAGGTAATTGAAGCGATAGATGCAAACTAGGGAAGTAGTCGAATTGATCAATGGTGTATTCTGATCCATCGTTCTTATTGATTAATAACCTATCGGTATATTCTCCGCGCAAACCAATCTGGTAGCCGAGCTTCTTATATTCATTTGAATAAATTCCGTACACCGAGTTAATCTGGCGTGTATACTCGCTATTCAAGGTATTGCCTAATTCGTCGTTGGCTAATAGGTCTAGATTTCCAAAATACGTTACGTCGTATTTCTCTGTTTCCTTTTCGGCTCTTAACTGATAGCCTGCTTCTAGCTTGCCGGTTTCACTTACCGGAAGTGTATAATCAGCCTTAAATCTGAAATCATTGTCTTCGCCAGATTCTGAACTCGTTTTTCCTGAAATGATGGTGCTTTGATCATCAACATCAAACTGTTCGGACCCGTTTTCTTCTAAACTGGTACCAATTTTATAAGTGGAGCTTAACTTAAGCTCGTGTCCAAAATTGTTGAACTTATGCACGTAATCCAGATTAACCGAATAGTTGTCTCTGGTGTGATCGGAGAAATCGTTGCTTAAACTGTTAAATCTAATTGTTTCAGGCAAGGTCCATTCCTGATAATCGGAATAGGAGTTTCTGTTACGTTGCATTTGTCCATAGTTAATACCTGCCGATAGGGTTCCTTTAGTGCTTAGGTAATAGTCGGCACCAAACTTAACTCCGGAGCGAATGTGTCCACCGTTTCTATCTCCTCCGGAAGATGTGTAGAAGGTGGTGTCATTGTTCATGGTGTAATTGTCGCTTTCGCGATATCCCGATCTGCTTCTGTCGTTGTAATTAACACCAACATAGTAGTTCACCTTTTCGGTTTTATAATTAACGGTAAGGTCACCGCCCATGGAGCCATTGGTGTCGCCTGACACGGATAACATAGCGCTGGTTCCTTCGAGTGCACGTTTTTTGGTAATCACGTTAATAATTCCGGCAGTTCCTTCAGGATCGTATTTAGCAGATGGATTGGTTATCACCTCTATTTGCTCAATGGTGCTTACCGGAATCATCTCCAGTGCATCGCTTCCTGTAAAAGCACTTGGCTTTCCGTCAATAAGCACTTGAAAGTTGCTGCTGCCGCGCAAGCTAACATTGCCCTCAATATCAACATTCACCGATGGGGTGTTGTCCAATGCATCAACAGCACTGCCACCTGTAGCGCTAAGGTTAGAGCTTACTTTAACAATTTTTCTGTCGAGATGATACAGCACAGGAGTTTGGTCGGCTTGTACGCTGATCTCCGAAATATTATTGGCATCCGGATTTAGCTTAATGGTTCCCATATCGGTTATTGCCGCCTTGGGAGTGACCATTACATCGGTTACCTGTTTTACGTCGTAACCAATGAATTTAATTTTTACCAGATACCTGCCATATGGCACTTCACTGAGCATGTATACTCCTTTATCATCCGTAATGGCTCCGGTTACCATTGTTGTATCCTTGAGTTTATAAACCACCACGTTTGCATATTCCATTGGATTGCCCGAGTTGGAGTCAACAATTTTACCTGTTAATTTTCCATTGCCTTCAGGCATCCTTCCTTTGCCTCCTCCACCGCCTGGACGTTGGGCTTGTATCGAAACAATAATTGCTAATGCAAGAATTGTAGTAAGTATCAGTTTTTTCATGTTGGGTTTTAATACATTAAATGTTTAGTGTTTTCAAATTGTCCCATTTTGACGACAAAAGTATATTTTACTTGCACCTATATTGAATGAAATATCTAATAAGTTAAATATTTAACTTTTTTTGACAATTGAAGGTAGCCGAAGAAATGTGCCCGACTTATAGAATCGTATATGAATGAAGCGGTTTATCTGCAGATTTCAGCTTGTTTTTGTCGGGCCGCTTGAAAACCTAAACTAACAGATCTGGATAAATCATTGCATGCTTCCTGCTTCTTTCCAATCATTTCGTAAGCTAGAGCGCGCAGGTAATAGGTTAAAGCATCATCTGATTTTAATGAGAGTGCAAAGCTGTAATCCTTAATGGCTCCATTAAAATCGCCAAGGACCACCCGCGCAATTCCTCTGTTTGAGTAGGCTTCAACATAGTTGGGATTGATTCTTAAAGCCTCATCAAAATCGGCCATTGCTTCTTGTACTCTGCTGAGGTTTATTTTTGCATTTGCACGATTTGAGTAGGCTGCAGCATAAGTTGGATTCAGATTAATAGCCTGATCGTATTGGTCAATAGCCTTCTCGAACTGATTTTGAGAAAGATAAACACCGCCCATGCCATAATAGGCTTTTTCGTATGAAGCATCTAATGCCAATGCCTTTGAATAATCACGAAGAGCTCCCTTGTAATCCTTTAGATCATTTAATACACCACCACGGTTGTTGTACGTTTCAGCCCTGTCTGGTGATATTTCAATAGCTTTGGTAAAATCGTTCAGGGCTTGTTGATATTTACCCGATTTATAGAGCAGACTTCCGCGGTTGTTTAATGCAATCTCAACATTTTCATTTTTCGCAAGTACATCGTTCCAAAGTGTCATACTGTTTTCCCAAACCTGTGCTCTATTGTAGCTTAATCCTGATAGGAGCAGCAAATATATAATTGAGATGCTTGCAAGACTGGTATACGCCATGCCTCGCTTTGTAATTAGCCAATGCATACCTGTCACCAATAAAATGAAGAACCCGATGGATGGGAGATAGGCGTATCTGTCTGCCATAATTGCACTTCCAACGGGTATTATTTGAATAACCACTGCAATAGTTGCCATGAAAAATAATATACCAAAAGCAGCAAGTTTATTTTTTCTTGCTAAATAAAACATGGAGGCAATTAAAAGGATGGCTGCCAAAAAGTATCCATAAAACTTCATTCCAAACGAGCCGTCAATCTTTGGTGGATATGGATAAATGGCAGACAAGTTAATTGGCATAATTAGTTTCATGTGATACTGAACATATCCATATGAAGCAAACAGCATACGTTCAAAAAAGCTTACCTCATCCTGAATAGTGGCTGCCAATGCATTGTCATTCTGCTGTGCTCTTAGTGCAATAATGCCAAAAGCTATGGCCAGGGCCAGAAATGGTAGTTTCTCTAAAAGTACTTTTGCACTTAATATCTTTCTATTAAGCAAATAATCAAGTGGCACAAGAACCACGGCTAATGTAATTGCCTGACCTTTTGAGAATAATGATAGCATGAAAAGTACCAACGCCAACAGGTAGAATTTAAGTTTTGAAGTATCAGCATATTTTACATAAGCAATTAACGAAAGCAGAAAGAAGAAACTGTACAATACATCTTTACGCTCGGCAACCCAGGCAACCGACTCTACATGTAAAGTGTGTATTCCAAAAAGTGCAGCAACCAGCAAGGCCATATCTTTAAAATAAGGCAATTGCTGCTTTTTAAAAAGTAACAATACAAAATAAAATACCAGCAAAGTGTTGAGCAGATGTAGTAATAAGTTCACCGAATGAAACCACGTTGCGGACTCACCTGCAACAGCGTAATCCAGCGCAAGACTTAACATGGTAAGCGGATGGTAATTGGCAACAAAGTTTTCAGTGAAAATTAGTTTAAGGTTTTCGGCATTTAGCGATTGTATTACCGGGTTTTCGGTAACATATCCTTGATCGTCCCAATTTGTAAACTCAGCAGTAAATACCGGTGAAAAAGCAATTACCGTTAACAGCATGATGACTATCAAACCGATCTTTACGGAGATTTTAGAATCAAATTTATTTGCTTGATTTTTCAGCTTTCGTGCTTTCAATTTCTTCGACATGCCTTATTCGTATTGTAATTACACCGAACGCAAGTTAATAAACAATCGCAAAATCACACAACCAGCCAACCAGCTAAAATGGTCAATTTGTGATTTTACAAAAAGCATTTGCTTCAATCTGTTATCTTTGCAAAAATTTTTCAGATTATGGCTAAAGACGTACGAGTAAGATTTGCCCCAAGTCCAACCGGACCATTACATATTGGTGGTGTAAGAACTGCATTATTCAATTATTTATTTGCAAAAAAACATGGTGGTAAATTTATTCTCAGAATAGAAGATACAGACCAAACGCGATTTGTTGAAGGAGCAGAGGATTACATTGTTGATTCCTTGCGTTGGTGTGGAATTAAATTCGATGAAGGTGTAAAAGAAGGTGGCGACTACGGACCGTACAAGCAATCTGAGCGAAAAGATATTTACAGAACATACAATAACAAGCTGGTAGATGAAGGCAATGCTTACATTGCTTTTGATACACCTGAAGCACTTGACAAATTAAGAGCTGATGCTGAAGCTGAAAAGAAAACCTTTACTTATGATTCAAGTGTCCGTGAAGGTTTGGACAATTCACTGAAACTATCTCCCGAAGAGGTGAAGGCCAGAATGGAAGCCGGCGAGCCTTATGTAATCAGGTTTAAAATGCCTGTTAACGAAGAGGTGCATATGGTCGACATTATTCGGGGAAAGGTTGTGGTAAATACCTCCACGCTCGACGACAAAGTGCTGTTTAAGTCTGACGGCATGCCAACCTACCATTTGGCCAATATTGTAGATGATTACAAAATGAAGATCTCGCATGTAATCCGCGGTGAAGAATGGTTACCTTCCATGCCCCTGCATATTCTATTGTACAAAGCGCTTGGATGGGAAGCACCAGAATTTGCACATCTTCCTTTGTTGCTAAAGCCTACCGGTAAAGGGAAACTAAGTAAACGTGATGGCGATAAATTAGGCTTTCCGGTATTCCCAACAGAATGGACCACTGCCAATGGTGACGTTTTTATGGGTTATCGTGAATCAGGTTACTTTGCCGAAGCCTTTGTAAACTTACTTGCTTTGCTTGGCTGGAACCCGGGAACCGAGCAGGAGCTTTTCGAAATGACTGAGCTAATGGAAGCTTTCTCCTTAGAAAGGGTAGGGAAGTCTGGTTCTCGTTTCGATCCTGAAAAAGCAAAATGGTTTAACCATCAATGGATGCAGCGTAAAACAGATTGTCAGGTAACCGATTTATTCCTGCCTATTCTTAGAAGGAAAGGTGTTCAGACGCCATTCGAAACTATCGAGAGAATTGTTGGGTTTGTGAAAGAACGCGCAACATTTGTTGCTGATCTATGGGATCAGTCACATTTCTTCTTTGAGGCACCAGCGTCTTATGATGAGAAAACAATTAAAAAACGCTGGAAAGAAAATACACCTGCATTAATGGAGGAGCTAGCAAGTGTTCTGGATGCAGTTGAAGATTTTACCTCGGCAAAAACAGAGGCAGCTGTAAAAAAATGGATAGAGGAGAAAGAGCTGGGTATGGGTGCTGTGATGAATGCGTTCCGATTAAGTATAGTTGGCGCACCCAAAGGGCCACACATGTTCGACATTATTGAAATAATTGGTAAAGACGAAACCATTGCCAGATTAAAAGATGCAGTTGCAAACATAAAAAAGTAAGCATTCTTTAATAAAATATTTATGAGCGGATTTCATTTGAAATGATTTCCGCTCTTTTTATAAACTCTACGAGGAGCATACAGTAACTTATGAAACTACTCATGCAGAAGTTAATGAATATAAGTACATTTGCACCCGAACAAAAAATGTTGTGTTTTGAAAAATTTTGAAGAATTAGGTATCAGAAAAGATTATATAAAAGGGTTGAATGAGTTAGGTATCATTACTCCAACGGATATTCAACGCGAAGTAATTCCAGTACTTCTGAAAACCAATACGGATTTAGTTGGTCAGGCTCAAACTGGAACCGGTAAAACTGCCGCATACGGATTGCCTCTTCTTCATAAAATAAACCCAAACAAAAAATACGTACAAGGCTTAATCCTTTGTCCTACCCGTGAACTTGGACAACAAATAGCCAAGCAGTTGTTTAAATTTACGAAGTATAGCGACAAGATATTTAGCGAGGCCGTATATGGTGGTGCTCCAATTGAGAAGCAAATATATGCTCTTACACGACCGACTCAAATTATTGTGGCTACACCAGGAAGATTGATCGATTTGGTTAAGCGAAAAGCCGTTGATCTGAAATATGTGAAAACGGTAATCCTGGATGAGGCGGATGAAATGTTAAGCATGGGATTTAAAAAAGAGCTTGACGAAATTTTGAGTTTCCTCTCAAAAGCAGAAAACAAGTGGCTGTTTTCCGCAACGTTGCCGCATGGTATTAATCAGATTATTAATCAGCATTTATCAGAAGATGCGCATCGTATTGAGGTAAGCGGCCATAATGTTGTAAACAAACATATTGAGCATCAATGTGTAATTTGCGATGAAAATGACAAATTGAATATACTCATGCGTTTTCTTCGTTCGGAAGGCGAAAACAGGGGGTTGATTTTTTGCAGAACAAAAGTTGCAGCCCAGAAACTTGCCAAGCAATTGATTGCAAAAAATGTTGCTGCCGATACAATTCATGGAGACCTGCTACAAAAGGAACGCGATAAGGTAATGCGTGCATTTAAGAAAGGCACACTGCAAATGCTTGTGGCTACCGATCTGGCAGCTCGCGGAATCGACATTGAAGGCTTGGCTTATGTAGTGCATTACCAGTTGCCAGACAAGGATGAGTATTACACACATAGAAGTGGAAGAACTGCAAGAGCGGGCAAAAGGGGAGTTTCTTTAAGTTTGGTTACATCATTTGATATGAAACAGATTCGCTATTACGAAAAGACACTTGGCATTGTTTTTAATCAAGTTTCCATTTAATAGCAATCAAGAAACGATGAAATGTCACCTTCGTGAGTGATTGTTTTCATATAAATACAGGATTCCCATATTTTTTATACTTTTAGTGAAACGTATGGGGGCGCTATGTTACAACATTTATTAAGGCAATTATTTTTCATCTCACTTCTTTTTATTAATCTGTCGGTTTGTGCTAATTCCACAATCGATAGTTTACAAAACCTGTTAAACCATCCGGATACAATTGACCTGGCAGCGGTGTATAACAATATTGCCTATGAATATACCTCTGTCAATATAGACTCCGCCAGACTGTATGTAGATAAAGCTCTGGACCAAGCACGTTTAAATGATGATCATTCGAACCTGGCAACCGGTGCCTACTATTATGGTTTAACACATTATATCAGTCAGGAGTACGATTCCGCAATCGTCCGATTTGATGAAAGCATTGAAGAGTGGAAAAAAGGCAACAATCCTGAAAAAATAGCATATCTACAAAAGCTCGCGGGTATTTGCTATGGGACAATGGGCAATAATAACAAGGCTCTGGCTCTCTATGCTGACGCTTTGGAAACCTATATGGCGCTTGAAAGCGATCGGGACATTGCTTTAATTTATGGTAACATGGGCATCTCTTACCGACGATTATCTCAGCATCAGTTAGCCATTGAGCATTTTATAAAAGCGCAGGAATATTTCGATAAAACAGGAGATCGTTCTAACCAAGCCAATACCTTTAATCACATTGGGAATATCTTTAGAGACTGGGAAAAAGACGAAAAAGCCCTGGAATACTATGAGCAAGGTTTGGCTTTAGCCGAAGAATTAAACATGCTGCGATTAAAAGGCAGTATCCTGAATAATATGGGAATCATCTATCGCGGCATGGGAGATTTCGATAGGTCTATTGAGCTGCAAACAGCATCGCTGGAAATAAAAAAGCAAGAAGGGAATAAAAAAGGAATTGGTTCATCTTACCTTGGCCTGGGAATAACATATAAACAAAAAGGTGAATTTATTAAGGCATTGGATTACTATAAACAGGCAGTTGCATTTAAACGGGAGGTAAACGATAAAACAGGAGAAGGTGCTACCCTGGGTAACATTGGATTATTATATGTTGCACTTAAGAATGGTAAAAAGGCTATTGAATACTTTAATGAAAGTAACCTAATTGCCGAGAGTATTGATTATACCGAACTGCTGAAGAATAATGCCAAAGGATTGTCTGATGCCTATGAACTGTTAGGTGATCATGCAGCTGCTCTAAAGTTTTATAAGTTGCATCATACCTTGCAAGACTCCATTTATAACGAGAAAAGGCATCAGCAAATAGAAGAGATTCAGACCAAATATGAAACCGAGAAAAACGAACAGGAAATAAAACTGTTACAAGCTAAAACAGAGCTGCAGGAGGCTGCACAAGAAGAGCAGAAGAAAGTTAATCTTGGCTTGCTAATTATATTAGGTATTGTGATTGTTAGCTCTGTAATAGTAGCGCTGCAACTACGGTCAAAAAATATAGCTTTTAAAGAATTGGTGCGTAAGAATATGGAGCTTACAAAACTTCAAAATCCTGTAAAGAAGAAAGAATCGATGCATCTCTCTGATCATAAAAAGGAGGAGTTACTACTTGCTTTAGAAAACTACTTTAAAGAAAAGAGCCCCTATTTGAAATCGGACTTCCAGTTAAATGATTGTGCCAAATATCTTGAAACCAACTCTAAATATTTATCACAAACCATTAATGAGGTTTTCAAGGTCAACTTTAATAATTTCATTAATGAGTTTCGTGTTCGCGAGGCACGCCGACTCATCTCCGAAGATTTGATAAAAAACTTTACAATCGAAGCTTTGTCTGCCGAGGTTGGCTTTAATTCAAAATCGACATTTAACAGTGCCTTTAAAAAATTCACAGGGGTAACGCCTTCATTCTATCAATCTAATATAGATAACTTCCAGTTTATGGATTAAGCATTCTGTTAACGTGCTGTTTTCTTAAAAGGCTTGTTGCTAGAGCTATTGGTGCGTACTGATTCATGAATCCGCACATTGTTTTGTTGACTTGCCTCTGCTTTCTTTCTAAATTGCATTCAAGCTTTTTATAAAGTAGAGGATCATTTAATAAAACATACTTAGCATGAAAACTATTAGACTATTATTAGGTTTAATGGCTCTAATTTGGGCTATTAATGTAAATGGGCAAACCATTTATTCAACATCAACCGGAGGCGATTGGACAAGTACTTCAACCTGGGTAGGTGGATTAGTTCCCGGGTCAGGGAATGATGTAGTGATTAACGGGATTGTAGAGGTTCACGGAACCAATTACTGTAACAATCTAACGGTAAATACCGGGGCAATTTTACAACCATATTACTATGATAACTACACATGTGTGGTTTATGGCAACTTGATTAATAACGGAACCATTCAGAACAACTCTTCTTATCTGTATCTTAATTGTTTCGGGGACATTACGAACAATGGTGTCTGGAACAATCATCAGGTTGCTATGTATGGTACCTCTGCGCAAACCATAATATCAACGGCAGAATTTTCAACAGCAAATTTTATTTCTTCCGATACAACAGGGTATCTAAGTGCCGTTGGAGATCTCTTATTTAATAACACTAGTATAAACTTATATAGCGAACAACTTTACTTAAATGGTTTCGACTTGCAGGTTACAGGAAATAGAATTTATAATTCGGTCATTATTTCAGATAACGGATCTCTTACCGGAATAGGATACTCTGGCCTTCAAGATTGTCATTTTTATGGAAATCTTAATTTGTTTGGACAATTTGAAATTACAGGAAGTGGAAACCATTTTTATAATAACTTAACAGTTAACGACACTTTACAGAGTTACTATTATGATCATTACACTTTTTATGTACACGGTACATTAACCAATAACGGTGTAATTAGAAATAACAGTAGCTATCTGTTCGCTAACTGTAAAGGCGATATTGTAAACAATGGAATCTGGAATTGTCAAAAAATTGAAATGTCTGGGGAGCAAATTCAAAACATTACTACCAATACACCAATTTCTACATATTCATTCATTTCAACCGATTCGCTTGGTTACTTGTCTGCAAACAGTGACTTGTTATTCTCAGGTTGTAGTGTTAATTTAAACCAAGAGCAATTATATCTAAATGGTTATGATATCAATCTGCACAGTTACTCTTTAAGTAATGCTTTAATTTATTGCGATAATGGATCGATCACCATGTCAGGTGATGCTAAACTTTATGAATGTAGCATATTTAACAATGTTGAACTTAATGGAAAAATAATTATCCATGGAAGCGGTAACCATTTTTATAATAATGTTACAGTTAACGATACGCTTGAGAACTTCTATTATGATCATTATACTTGCTATGTTCATGGCGACCTTATTAATAATGGGATCATAAGAAACTTTAGTGCTTTCCTATATATTAATTGTAAAGGTAGTATTACAAACAATGGTACATGGAATTGTTATAGAATTGACATGTCTGGTGATCAAGTTCAAACCATTACCACGAACACGCCTATAACCGTAAATTACTTAAACTCTACTGATACAGCCGGCAGTTTGTCTGCTATTGGGGACTTGTACTTCACCAACTGCCAGGTTGATCTTAACGACGAAGAATTGTATCTGAATGGGAATACTCTTTTTATAAATGGTAATAACGTACGAGATGGTGTCATACATTCTGGAAACGGATCCATGAGCATGGTTAATAATGCATATATCTATAATTGTGATGTGTATGGTAATATTGAGTTAAATGGAATCTCTCAGGTGTCAGATTATAATTATTTCTATAATCAGGTAACCATAACTGATACTCTTCGAAATTACTATTCTTATTATAGTTCGCCGACTTGCTACTTTTATGGCGATGTAGTAAATAATGGACTCATTACCCATAACAATAATTACTTTACAATGAACTGTTATGCAAATATTACCAATAACGGCAATTGGAGCAATAACAATATAGTAATGGCTGGTTCTGCTGCTCAGCTTATTAATGCAACTGAGCCATTTAGTCCAACTTCATTTTATACAAGCGATACTACTGGTTACTTATCGGCTGTGAGCAATCTGGAATTTTTAAACTGTAACGTGGATTTAAATGATGAAGATTTTCATTTAAATGGATATGATCTACACATCAATGGTAATGTACTTCAAGATGGATTTGTTAATGCAGGCGGAGGATCATTCAGTATGACCAACAATGGATATTTATATGATTGTAGTATTTATGGCGATGTTGAATTGAAAGAAACATCACAGGTAGCCGACTATGTTTCGTTTTACGGAGATGTAGAAGTTACCGGAACTTTACGCAATTATTATTCCTATTACAGCTACCCAACTTGTTATTTCTATGGAGATGTGATAAACAATGGCATAATTAACTACAATTCAAATTATTTCTACATGGATTGTAAGGCAAACATTGTAAATAATGGTGTTTGGGATAATTATCAAATTTCTATGTCAGGTGATGCTGAGCAAACAATAACATGTACCGATACAATAACGGTAGATATTTTTGTTTCTACCGACTCGGCTGGTTTCATTACTGCAGCTTCTAATCTTTTATTTTATGATGTTGCAATAGACTTTAATGGAGAGGAACTCTATCTGGAAGGTAAGGACATATATGTTGCGAAGGACTATTTAACAGAATGTGAACTTGTTTCTGGAAATGGTTCAATTACAATGGCATCAGATGCTTATATGACTAGTTGCAATGTATATGGTGATGTTGAACTATTAGGCACCGTTCAGATTAACGGTAACAATAATCTTTTCCATAATACTATGACTATTATGGGTACTTTACGAAATAAGTATAACTATTATAGTTCATACGACTGCTATACGCTTGGAGATGTAATCAATAACGGAGCAATTACAAATAGTAACGGACAAAACTTCTACCTTGATATCAAAGGAGATTTTATTAACAACGGCACATGTAATAACTACCAGGTTTCCTTGTCGGGCGATGGTGTTCAAACCATTACTGCTACACAAACACTCGCACCAACGTATTTTTATTCAACCGATACAGCTGGAAGTGTTCAACTTTTGTCAGACCTGGTATTTGAATCAACCAATATAATCTTTCAGGATGAAGACCTCTACTTAAATGGATTTGATCTTGAATTAACTGGAGATTACATTTCTCAAACAAATATTCATGGTGGATACGGATCCATTAGCATGTATGGTAGTGCATATCTCAGCGATTGTAATTTATTCGAAACCATTAGTCTTGATGGAACTGTTGAAATTTCCGGTAATGACAATTATTCATACGGTTCATTAATAGTTACCGGCACGCTAAGAAGTAAGTACAACTATTATTCGAATTATACTTTCAATGTTGTCGGAGATATTACCAACAATGGCTCGATTGCCAATAATAGTAATATCTTATATCTGAATTGCAAGGGTAATCTCTTTAATAGCTCCAATTGGTCGAATTCATACACATATCTGAATGGGGATGTTGATCAATATATTTATGTTATCGATAGCAGTGCAATTGGAGGTCAGCTTAGAATGTATGCCGAAGTACAAGGTGCATCAACTTACGAATGGTATAAAAATAATTTAAGTTTGGTGGGCGAGCCTGCGGGAATGTTTTCAAATGAGAGCTCATCATACATGTATATGAATTCACCTGTAGGACCAGATTATTTTGGAGAATATTATTGTGCTACAGATTCCGGCAATTCAAGACTGATTTCTATCATGGATTTAACACCACAAGTGCTGGCAGATGCAGGTTTAGATGTTGATATCTGTGAAGGAGAAAGTACAACACTTACTGTTTTGGCAACTGATGGCACTGCACCATATGCTTATTTATGGTCAACCGGCGATACAACAGAAAATATTACAGAAATGCCTTTAGCTACTACTGCATATTATGTTACCGTAACTGATGCCGGAGGAAGCATAGCTATTGATACGGTTCAGGTAACAATTAATGCAAATCCAATAGTTGATCTTGGTGCAGATCAAGAAATTTGTGAAGGCGGAAGCGCCATGTTCGAGGTTTGGAATGGCACAAGCTTTCTATGGTCAGATGGTTCAATGGCTCCGCATCTCTTCACAAGTATTGCTGGCACCTACAGCCTTACTGTAACCGATTTGAATGGTTGTACAGGCAGCGATGCAGCAGAGCTAATAGTAAATCCATTACCTCTTGTTGATTTGGGAGTGGATCAGGAAATTTGCGAAGGATCTTATACATTCCTCGAAGTATATGGTGGAGATAGTTATGTATGGTCAACCGGATCAACAAATCCTTTTATAGAAATTAATACCGGAGGAACATATTCATTAACCATGACAGATGCAAATGGCTGTTCCAATTCTGATGAGCTTGATATTATTGAGAATCCACTTCCTGTTATCGATCTGGGACCAGACCAGAACTTGTCAAGTGGTGCAAGTGCAATACTCGATGCAGGTGCAGGCTTTATGATGTACTCATGGTCTGATGGTACAAGTTCTCAAACTACAACAGTAAGTGTTAGCGGTACGTATAGCGTAACAATAACTGATTATTATGGCTGCGAAAATACGGATGAGGTTATCATAACAATTGCAACACCGGTAGGACCATCTGTCTATTGGGTGGCAACAACAGGCTCGAATACCAGTGGGACAGGTGCTGAAACCAATCCTTTCCTAACCATACAACACGCCATAAATCAATGTTTTGAAAATGATACAGTAATGGTAATGGATGGCACTTATACCGGTGTTGGAAATACCGACCTATCCTGCGATACACTTAACATTGTGGTACAATCAGAAAACGGTGCAGAGAATTGTATTATTGATGGTACTGGTTTAAGCTGGGGAGCTGGGTTTAACTTGTCAGGCGGAACCGATATGACGAATGTTATTCGTGGATTTACTATCCAGAATTTTAATGGCTATGGGGTTTTAATTAATATTTCAAGTCCAACGATTCTGAACTGCATTATTCAAAACAATCAAACAGGAATTGGTTCTTTTGGCGGTTGGTCTGGCGAAATTGCTTCGCCCGTATTGGCATATAATTTAATATTAAATAATACCGGTGATGGTATCGACCTATACGACAATGGTGCGCCATATGCTGTTAATAATACCATTGTTGGTAATGCAACAGGAATTAGCTGCTCCATGGTAATTGCAACGCTAAGTAATAACATTGTTGTAGATAACAGCATTGGTTTCTTAAAAGATCAGTTTAGCCCTACCACCATTATTAATAGCTATAATAATGTATGGAACAATACCGCAAACTTTAACAATGTTAGTGCTGGGGCAGGAGGGGTTTCTGTAAATCCATTATTTATAGGTGCTGGCGATTATCACCTGCAATCAATGTCTCCGTGTATTAATACCGGTAATCCTGCTATTTACGATTTAGATGGAAGCATTTCTGACATGGGAGCGTATCCATTTGAAGGTACTGTTACCAGTCCACTTGTGGTTGATCTGGGCTTAGATCAAAGTATTTGTATTGGCGCTAGTACATCAATTAACGCAATGGTTAGCGGAGGAACGGCTCCTTATACATACCTGTGGAGTACAGGTGCAACTGTTTCAACTGTAAATGTTACACCAACAGTAACAACAACTTATTCCGTTACGGTAAGCGATGCTAATAGTGCTACAGCTGTTCAGTCGCTGCTTATTACCGTTAATTCATTGCCAGTAGTTGATCTTGGGGCGGATCAGGAAATCTGTGAAGGCGACTACACTTTCCTTGAAGTATACGGCGGTGATAGCTATATCTGGTCCACAGGATCAACATTCTCTTTTATTGAAATAAATACAGCAGGTACCTACTCATTAACAATGACAGATGCCAACGGCTGCTCCAATAGCGATGCAATGAACGTAATTGTAAACCCACTGCCAACGGTTGATTTGGGAGGAAACGTATTTGCTTGCGAAGGAGACTTTGTAATATTTGAACCAAACTTGCCAGGAACTTATTTATGGTCAACCGGATCGACAATGAATCATTTAGTGCCAATGCAATCCGGCTATTACAGTCTTACTTTTACCGATGCCAATGGATGCACGGCAACTGATGGTGCCGAAGCCATTTTCTCTCCTACTCCAACTGTTGACCTTGGGCCAGACCAGACGCTTCCATTTGGATCTACTCCTGTTATTGATGCAGGCCTTGGAATGAGTGCCTACAATTGGTCAACTGGAGCTAGCAGTCAAACGATAACTGTAGCTATCAGTGGAACATACACAGTTACTGTAACAGATGCCAATGGATGTACAGATTCAGACGATGTAATTATTGATATTCAGCCACAATCAAATACGTTAACTGTAGACGTAGGCGCTGATATAGCTATCTGTGAAGGATATGAAGCTTACATAACCGCAAGTGCATTCGACGGAACAACTCCCTACTCCTATTCTTGGAGCACAGGTGCCGCCAGTCAATCAATATTTGAATTTCCTACTGCTACAACAACGTATACAGTTACTGTAACTGATGCCAATGCGCAAACAGCAACTGATCAGATTACCGTTACAGTTAATGCTTTACCTGTTGTAGATTTAGGCTTCGACATTGAGATTTGCGAAGGAGGAACAGGATTCTTTGGTATCTACAATACCGGAACCTTCCTATGGTCGGATGGAACTGCAGGTAGTTTTATCATGCCATCAAATGCTGGAATCTATTCAGTCACAGTTACAGATAATAATGGTTGTGTAAACTCCGATGAAGCTGAGTTAATTATTCACTCAAACCCTGTGGTTGATTTGGGAGCTAATTTCTCTTCCTGCGAAGGTTCTGTTGAAGAACTACATTCAAACATTACAGGTGCCAGTTATGCTTGGTCAAATGGATCGACAAACAGTTATGCGCTGGTTACCACAAGTGATGCTTATGCGCTTACTGTAACCGATACCAACGGTTGTTCTGGCAGCGATGAGATTGAAGTCTTATTTAATCCACAGCCTATAGTAGATCTGGGTGCCGATCAAACCATTCTCCTTGGCGCTACTTATACTTTTGATGCTGGTGTGGGCTTTGCGTCCTATCAATGGTCAACTGCGGCAAGCACACAAACGATAGTTGCAAATACAGCAGGTAGCTATGCGGTTACGGTTACAGATGCCAATGGATGCAGCAATTCTGATGAGGTTATCTTGCATGTTAATAATCCGTCAAGCGGACCAGACTGGTTTACACAAATAACAGGTGTCACTCACACTATTTTAATTCCTGATACAGCTATTATTTCTATTGATGGTGCACCTATTGCCCTTGGCGATTATATTGGTGTATTCTACGATTCGCTTGGTACACCTGCATGTGGGGGCTATATTGTTTGGACTGGGCAAACCACTGCTATTTCTGCATGGGGCGACGATACCTATACCACAAACAAGGACGGGTTCGAGAGTGGTGAAGTATTTAGTTTTGCAATTTGGCAAGCAAGCACAGGAACTGAGTTTTATGGGCAGGCCAACTACATCCCTCAGCCAATGATGCCGGATCAAGGTAATTATGTTGTTAATGGAACGAGTGGCATACTTGAGTTGAATGCCACATCGGTAGATTATCAGTACATCGATTTAATCTCTGGATGGAGCTATTTCTCAACGTATATAAACTTATTCGAAGCAAATATCGATTCCCTGGTTTCACCATTTGTTCAAGAGGTTGTGCTTGCCAAAGATGGGCTTGGCTTAACTTATTGGCCAATCTGGAATTTAAATCTTATTGGTGATTTGCAAATCGGACAAGCTTATCAGATTAAAATGAGTACACCTCAATTAATGGTTGCAGAAGGAATTGCGGTAAGTCCGGAATCAACACCGTTAAATATTCCACTAGGATGGAGCATGCTAGGGTATCTGCGTCAGTCGCCTGCAGATGTGGAGCTACTACTAAGCCCAATTGAAAGCGACATCTTTATAATGAAGGATAGCTATGGTAATGCGTACTGGCCATCATACAACCTCAACTTAATAGGTAATATGGTGCCGGGAGCAGGATATCTTATCAAGCTTTCATCAGCGGTTGTTTATAGTTATCCGGCCAACAGCATGCAACTTAAAGTGTCAGATTATGAATCGACCCCTAATCGATATTTTACAAACCCCGCCTCAACCGGAGCTAATATGACACTAGGTATACCGCTAACTGCCTGGAAGGTATTACCTGATTATGGCGATGAAGTTGGCGTATTTACAGAGAACGGAAAACTGGTTGGCTCAGGAACATATACCGGTGAGAATATGGCGATTAGTGTTTGGGGTAAAGACGAAACGAGTCAGATGATGGACGGTTTACGCAGTGATGAGCCATTCAGCTTAGCATTATGGAATACCTCAGAAAACTCAGTAAGCAACATTCGTATTCACTCCTTTATTGAGGGTGATGAATACTACGAGAATAATAAGATTGCAGTGATAGATGAATTAAGTACATCGGCAGGATTAGCTGATGAGGTGCAAATTAGTGTTTATCCAAATCCGGCAAGAACCAGCACGCAGTTGAACCTAACATTAGTAGAGGGTTCAGCTGTTAAAATCGATCTCCTAAACAGCAATGGCGATATAGTTATGCAACTAACTGAACTCTATTACGACACAGGTAAACACTCGGTACTTATCAATGTGGATGCATTACCAAGTGGGCTCTACTTTGCGAGGGTTTATACCACAAGCAAGTCTTATACCCGTTTGTTCGAGGTTATTAAATGATCCTAATTCCCCCATCTTAAAACGGGTATAATCCCTAACCCCGGAATGTTTATTCCGGGGTTTCTTTTTAATTAGAGCTCATGTAAAGCTCAAACTAGCCTCAAATATTTTTTGTAGTTTTACCTTATCAATCAATTACTCAGTATTAATGAAAAGACTAACACTGATCCTTATCCTCATTTTTATTTCTGTGTTTGCTAACTCGCAGGACTTATTTCAGAAATGGACCAAAAGCTTTATGTCAACCTATTCCGAGGAAAGCAGATGCATTCATCTAGACAAGGACAACAATCTGTTTACAGCAGGTAACTTTAGAGGGATATGTGATTTTGATCCAGGTCCGGATTCAACAATATTTGTATCAAACGGCTACACTAGTCCATTCATTACTAAATTCGATACGGCCGGCAATTTTATATTTGCCAAACATTTCTCAAGTACATATACTTCGTCAGCAGAAGCCATAGCAACTGATACTGCAGGAAACATATATGTATGTGGAAGTTTTGGAGGTACATGTGATTTCGATCCAGATACCTCCACCTACAATCTAAGCTCTTTCGGGCCTTCAGATATTTTTATAACCAAGCTAAATAGTACTGGAGCTTTTATTTGGGCTAAAAGTGTTGGAGGTTCTTCTGCTGATGAAACAACAGACATCTATGTGGATGTTAACGGCAATTCGTTTATAACCGGTAGATTTCGTGCTACAGCTGATTTTGACCCAGATACCGCAAGTTACAACCTTACATCAAATGGACTATATGATATTTTTATATTGAAACTGGATGCGCAAGGAGCATTTTGCTGGGTCAAAAGTATTGGAGGGTCAAGTGACGATTGTGGTAATGGGATAGATGTAGATGTTTTCGGGAATTCATATGTAACTGGCTATTTTACAGGAACGGCTGACTTCGATACCGGAAACGGCTTGCTAGAATTTACAAGTAATTCTGACGACGATGCATTCCTGTTGAAGCTTGATGCGCAAGGCAACTTTGTTTATGCCAAACAGTTTAACTGCCTATACGATGATGTTCATGGGATGGACATTGCACTCGACCCTTTAAACAACATCTATATTACCGGAGAGCTGGATGGAACCGTCGATTTTGATCCAGGCCCGGGTTCAGCAACAACTTATGGTTCCAGAGATATTTATATTGTAAAACTCAGTCCGCACGGAGACTATCTATGGACAACTGTTACCGAAGTGCAAGGCTTTCCTTATCCACAGGCAATTGATGTTGATTATAATGGTAGTATCTACACCACTGGATATTTCTTAGGCAAGCTGGATTTTAACACACCGGGCGTTTATGATATCGAATCAAACGGCAGTTATGATGGCTACGTACTGGTGCACGATAGTACAGGTCAGTTTCAGTGGGCTGGTGGTTTTGGCGGTCTGTACTCCGACAAAATGGCAAGTATTGTGAGCGATCCATATGGTACAGCCTACACAGCCGGATCCTTTCAATTTGATGGTGCTGTAATTTCAAAGCTTGGCGTTTGTGAGGCTACAAATACACATGTTACCGTAACCAGTTGCGATCAATACGAATTACCAAACGGACAGATTGTGCAAAGCTCCGGCCTTTGGGTTAGAACCTTAAGCGATGTAAATGGCTGCGATAGTATTATACACACCGATCTAACAATCATACATAGTACCGACAGTGTTTTCTTTGTTAGCGAATGTGCTGAATACTTATCACCGGCAGGCAATGTTTATACTGAAAGCGGGCTTTATTATGAAATTATTCCAAACTCAATTGGTTGCGACAGTATCATCAGAACCTACCTTACAATACAGAATTCTTCAATTGAACTTACTGAGAGCAGCTGTGAAAGCTACTTGTTTAATGGATTAGAGTTAACTGCAAGCGGCTATTATGTTGATACGCTTATCTCATCTACCTCATGCGACAGCGTAATTCACCTCAATCTTGAGATAATCAATTTGGACACCTCGATTAGTCAAAACGTAAATGTTTTAAGTGCCGGCGAGCCTGATGCCATTTATCAATGGATCGATTGCAGCGATAACACACCTATATTAGGTGCAACTCAGCAAAGCTATGAACCATTGTTAAGCGGCTCTTATGCAGTTATACTTACAAAGGATGGCTGTTCAGCATTAAGCTCATGCATTACATTTACATACCTAAATAATGCAGTAACCAGGCTTGAACAGCAAATACGACTTTATCCAAATCCAATAGATGATGAATTTACCATTGACCTTGGGGTGCAATTAAGCAAGGTATCTATTGTTGTTTTTGATATGAACGGCAAGCAAATTTTCGAACAATCTATTCCAGATGTGAGGCATACGATTAACTGCTCAGAACTCTCCGCAGGTAGCTACTCCGCTTCTATTAAATCTGACGAAACCATTATTAAGACCATTGTGTTTATAAAAGAATAATCATGCGAACAATAAAACTAACGCTTTTGCTTTGTTTGATCATTGGCATGAGTACAATTGCCCAGGATTTACAATATAACTGGTCCTTTTCAAGTGGCTATTGGAACAACGAGATTGGACATTCCGTTGCCATTGATGATCAAGGAAACATCTACGCATCGGGACAATACAGCGGTACCTTGGATTTTGATCCGGGTCCCGGGGTATTTGAGTTAACTTCAACAACCGGAGGTTATGATATTTACATAATAAAGCTTACCGCATCAGGAGATTTTTGCTGGGCAAAAACGATCGGCGGAACTACCTTTGATTCCGATATAGTGCATGCCATGACTTGCTTAAATGGGAAGTTGTTTTTAACAGGACAGTATTCGGGAGCAGTGGACTTTAATCCGGGCCTTGGCGATTCTATTATTACTTCAATCAGTAATGTTACCGATATTTTTGTACTGAAATTAGATACTGCCGGAAACTTCATTTGGGCACAAAGCATGGGTGGAAGCAATTACGATTACGCACATGCCATTAGTGTTGATGCCATGGAGAATGTGTACATCACCGGATTCTTCAGAACCACTTGTGATTTCGATCCAGGGCCGGGAACTCATTATATTAGCTCTGAAGGCATGAATGATGTGTTTACCTTAAAATTAAATGCTTCTGGAAGTTTAGCATGGGTGAACACCATGGGGCAAACCACAAACGATCGTGGTTATGCCATTGGGCTCGATAGCTTGGGCAATGTTTACGCAGCAGGAGTGTTTGCAAATACCATAGATATAGATCCCGATACATCGGTGCAACTTATCAGTACCAATGGTATAGAGGATGTTTATCTGGTAAAATATGATAATAATGGCGACTTTATTTGGGGAAACGGAATTGGCGGCGTTCTGCACGATTATGCATACGGAATGTCGGTTAATGCAGGTGGTGAAATATTCCTAACGGGATATTTTGAAGACACGACTGATTTCGATCCGGATACAAGCTCAGCTCTATTAGTTGCTAATGGAGGAGCCGATTTGTTTGTCGCAAAGTATGAAACTACCGGAGCATTGGCTTGGGCAAAGCGAGTCGGTGGTGTCGGAACCGACAAAGGAGTGGATGTTAAACTTGATACTGAGGAAAATATTTATGTGCATGGTAATTTTTCCGGATTAGTAGATTTCGATCCGGGGCCAAATATACACGAGGCTACCTATTATGGATCCAATGATATTTTCGTCTTGATATTAGATTCACAGGGGGATTTTATTCGAGCCAAAACCATTGGCGGGCCAGGATCTGAAGAAGCACAAAACATGGCTTTAGGCATAGATGGATCGGTTGCGCTTACCGGTGGTTTCGAATACACAGCAGATTTTGATCCCAACTTAAATTATGAAAGTCATACTGTAGTTGGACAGGATGATATCTTCCTGGTTTCGCTGGTGCAGCCCAACGCATTAGATGCTGCATTTGCAGCTACCGATTCAAGTTTTGCTTTAGGCACATCAATACTTTTCAGTGATTTAAGCGAAGGCCTGCCCGAAAAGTGGCACTGGGATTTTGGCGACGGAACAAGTGATTCTATACAAAACCCGTGGCACAGCTATCAGGCAGCTGGAATATACACAGTAACACTTATCGTTGAAAAAGATCAGCAAATAGATACATTGGTAATCGATAGTTTTATTGAGGTGCACCTTAATCTCGAACTAAGCATCGATACAACACATGTTATCTGTTATGGTGGTAACAATGGAGCTATTGATATTACAGTATTGAACGGAAGCACGCCTCTAACCTACATTTGGGGACATGGATCAACAAACGAGGATCTTGAAAATCTGGTTGCCGGAATTTATGAAGTAACCATTATGGATCCTCTCATGGTTAGTTTTCAGGGATCAATTGAAATCTCCCAACCGAGCGAAATACAAATTTCAGAATCCATCATTAATGATTATTGTTCTACGTCAATTGGTGAAATTGATATTAGTATACAGGGGGGGATTCCTCCTTACGCCTATGTTTGGTCAAACTTTGCAACAGTGCAAGATATTAGCACCCTAAGCGGCGGCACCTATAACTTAACGGCCTTCGATAGCAATAACTGTCTGGTGTCAGAAAGCTATGAAGTTGTTGGGCCAGCAGTGCCTTTGTCTATTACGCTTAGTGCAAACCATGCCAGCTGTTATCAATTTCTGGATGGATCAATTGATGCAGTGGTGCTTGGTGGCTTGCCCGAGACCTATTCAATTCTCTGGTCAACG
>JBFHES010000037.1:0-25114 GCA_041584015.1 Bacteroidales bacterium | reverse complement strand
TGCAAGTCTGCACTAACATCAACCTTTGAAGAGATACGCATTAGTATACGGAACTTAAGTGAGTTCGCAAATTTCTGCCATCCTGATGTAGAACCATTATAAAGAATGTCTGCGCTGGCATTAATCTCGCCATTACCTTCAGCTAATAAATCATTAGCTTTGTCAAGCATCACAAGTAATCCGTTGTAAACATCTTCTTGAGAATCATACTTAGGAGATAGAATTCCGTCTGCTGATTTCATAGCTTCAGAGAAAGGAATCATTCCAAACATATCAGTAAGAACTGAATATCCGTAAGCCTGCATAATGATACCAACAGCTTGAGAAGAACTATTGCCTTCTTCAATTGCTAGTTGCTCCATACTGTATGCATCGGAAATAACAGCCTCGTACATTCCTTGCCAGATGGTTGCTTCAATTACACTGTTACGAATTTTGTATCGCTCTTCCTCTTCGTAGTTAACTTTAGCCCATTGTTGCGACCAGCATGAACCCATGTCGGCGCCAACAAATGAACTGTACATAATATTTGCTGCGTTGCGTACAATGTCGGCTGTAAGTAGTCCCGAAGGAACCGATATTGCGTCGTTAGGGTTGGTATTTATTTCTTCGAAGTTTCTATCACAAGCAACAACAAAGAATAACCCTAAGACTAGTGTAGATATAATTATTTTCGTCTTTTTCATTTTCATTCGTTTTTAGAAAGTTATACTTATGTTGAATCCTAAACTTCTAACTGAAGGAAGCTGACCAAACTCAAGTCCTTGCATACCATTCTCGCTACTGAAAGATGTTTCAGGATCGATATGTGGAGCATTCTTGTGTAGAATGGCTAAGTTTCTTCCAACAAAAGAAATAGAAGCATTGTAGATAGTAGTTTTTTCTAACCACTTTTTAGGAAGTTCGTAAGTAAGAACAACCTGACGTAGTTTAACGTAAGATGCGTCAAATACTGAACCTTCAGCAACGGAGTTATCATAAGTAGATTTGTTATATTTCTCAGCAGTAACAACAACGTCGTTAGGCACATATTCCGGGTTTTCATCAGTTCCAATGTTCATAACACCATCACCAACAATACCTGTTTCGCGTCCTTCAAGAGTTTCTTCAAGAATACCTGAGTATCTTCCCCATGTAGTTGTCATTGAATATACATCTCCACCAAATTTACCATCAACTGTTGCAGCACATGATAAACCTTTATATTTCACGTTAAGTGTTACACCACCACGCCAATCTGGTTGAATGTCTCCAAGAACCATATATTCATCAGCTACAACCGGCACACCACCTTCATGAATGATGTTGTCATTCTCGTCGCGAGCATAACCTGGTCCGTAAAGTACACCGTATGGCATGCCTGCACGAGCTTGCAAGTCTACGTTCCACTGTCCACCCAAGATAAGAGCATCCAGTCCACCTAATGAAACTACTTCGTTTTTATTCTTATAGAAGTTGAAGTCTAAATCAACTGTCCAGTCTTTTGTTTTTACCGGAGTAAAACCAAGTAACATTTCAACACCTTTGTTTGACATTTCACCTACGTTATCCCAGGCTGAAATATAACCTGAAGCAGCTGATACCTCAATAGGAACAATCAAGTCTGTACTTGTTTGATCGAAATAGGTTGCATCAAAACGTACTCTGTTTTGGAAGAATCTAGCGTCTAAACCAAACTCGATACCTACTGTTTGCTCTGATTTAAGATTTGGATTATTCAACTCATCAGGGTTGTATGCCAATAAGATTGATCCCCAAGGGTCATCTCTAAATTGGAATGCCTGCTGTAATTTGTAAGGATCAAGAGCACCAATACCTCCAACCTTTGACCATCCACCGCGGATTTTCAAGAAAGTAAGTCTTGATGATTCGATAGCCAATAGTTCATTAAGAACAGCGCTAACTGTAACAGATGGATAGAAGAAAGAGTTGTTCTCCAAAGGTAGAACACTAGCCCAGTCGTTTCTTCCTGTGAAATCAAGGAAAAGAGAGTTTCTGAATGCTAATTGTCCAAATCCATAAACACTGTTAATTTGACTTTCTTCAGTAAAACTAGTTAGAACAGTGCTTACACCTGATTTAACATTTGAAAGACTGTATACGCCTGGAAGCTCTAATTGTGGTGCTTCACCTATTAATCGTGTATACTGACGTGTCATTTGGTTGGCACCTAAATTGAAGTTGAAAGTGAATTCATCAGAAAGCTTTCTGTTGTAGGCTAATAATAATTCTGAGTTAATCTCATTATATCTTCTGTCAATTTCCTGGTAATAGCCTTCGCTAAACTCGTTGGTTCCAATAGCTTTTTGTACTGTAACTTGTGATGACCAAGTATCGATACCTGTTTTGGCAATAACTTTTAAGTTGTCAGATAGGTCATATGTTAAGTTCATACCACCAATAACACGATCTTTGTTAAGTCCGTTAAGGTTGTTGTCAAGTATCCAGTATGGATTGTTTTGGAATTGAGTGTTCCAGTTAATCGGAGTGCCTTCTGCAGGAGTTCCTGCAGGAGCAAGTGGTAAATTCTCGTAATCACGAAGTGCATCAAAATCAACATTTCTTCCTGACCAAATCATTTGCTGAACTGGGTTCTCGTTTGTATAACCAGCTGTAGGAAGATTGTCACTTAATTGCTTGATGTAATTTACAGTGAAACCAACTTTAAATTTATCGGTTATGTTAAAGTTAGAGTTACCACTAATATTATACTTATTAATACTTGTGTTCGGAACAATACCTGTTTGGTCCATCATACCCATTGATAAACGGTAAGATGCATTCTCGCTTCCACCAGAAATTGCAAGGTTGTTATTTAAAGTAATACCAGTGTTGTAAAAATCTTTAACATTATTTGGTTGTGATACCCATGGTAAAGGAGCACCATCAACTTTGTAAGAATCCCACTGTACGAAACTTAAACCTACATCGAGAGGAGGTCCCCAACTTTCATCAACACCACCATCTGAAGAAGTACCATCAACCCACTCAAAGTAGTTGTGGTTTGGTCCTTGTCCGTATGAATTCTGGAATGACGGCAGAACAAGCGGAGTTTCAAAAGAAGTCGTAGAGTTGAAGGAAACTCCCAGGCCATCTTTTTTACTTCCTTTCTTTCCTGACTTTGTTTTAATAACAATTACACCATTTGATGCACGCACACCATAAAGAGCAGCAGCATTTGGTCCTTTTAGAATCGTAACTGATTCAATGTCGTCTGGATTAATATCTGCAATTCCGTTAGGCATATCAAAACCACCATTGTAATCGGCATTACCATAGTTGGTATTGTCTATTGGAATTCCATCAACAATAAATAAAGGCTCATTACTTCCCGTAATAGAAGAAGCACCTCTAAGCGTAATTCTTGAAGAAGATCCAACAGCACCAGAGCTACTTGTTACGTTAATACCTGATACACGACCAGATAGCGAGTTAACAATGTTTGCTTCTCTTGCTTTTGCAAATTCTTCACCTTCAACGTCCTGAACTGCATATCCAAGTGATTTACGTTCTTTAGAGATACCGAAGGCTGTAATTACAACCTCATCAACACGCATGGCGTCGGTCTCGAGCGAGACATCAATTACTTTTGAAGCACCTATTGGTACCTCAAGTGTGGTCATTCCGACGAATGAAAAAACGAGTGTTTTCCCATCAGCTGGCACTTTAATAGAATATTTCCCACCTGGATCTGTAATGGTACCAACGGATGTCCCTTTGACAATCACTGATACGCCTGGTAGTGTAGAGCCATCATCTGCGCTTTTTACCGTACCAGTTATGGTACGTGCTTGTGCAAATACATGAAGCCCTATAAATACCATTAGAGTAAGTAATAGGGTAAATTTTCTCATACATTTAAAATTTTAGGTTAGTGAAATTGGTTAATTATACGGTTATACAAATTTTTTTAAATCTACTATTTCATTGTATTAAGTTTTTGTTAAAAATTCAGGATACTAATGTAGTAAAAAAATCAATGTTGAAACAGCAATAAACTATGATACACTGCACGATTTGGAAGTAATAGTAGAAAAATATGTGAAAATTTTCACAGTTTTAATTAAACTTGTTAAAATTTGGCAGGATATTGCATTGAGATTTAATTCAATATAAATGAAATCTCCCGTTTAGATTAAATAAGAATAGCTTGTTAAAACCTTTGAAAAAAGAAAAAGGTAGAATGAAATTCTACCTTTTTTGCCTCGTTATATGTGCGTTTTGTGTCTTTAAAAAGCGTAAATGTTGTCGAATTTTTATTTGCAACTCCAATTTCCTGGGTGCTGAATAGTTGTGTCAACATACAATCTTACATCCAATTCGTTAAGAGGATCTGTTGGGTTTATATAAGTTGTATCTATCAATGTATCAAGCTGTGCTAGATAGAATTCGTGGTTTTGTCTTCCACCGCAAAGGATTTTTGTAATGAGGTTAATACCATTGTCCATTCGGTCTATTCTATACACTTTGCAGGTTCTTGATTCTGCCGCAAACTGAACGTCAGCTTCGAAGGCTTCAATTTCAGAACCCGATCCGCATTTCTCGCTATATAATATGGTGTCCGGATCAATTAATCCAATAAATACTCCGGCTGGAGTTCCGGTTGTATCAACTGCTGCTGTATCATAGTATACTGTCGCACTTGTATCTATTTTTCCAATAACCTGACAGGTGATACATTGCTCACATGAAATCATGCCGATTATACCGATAGTAATTAGAATAAGGATTATTGTGTTTTTCATATTGCTATAGTTTTTAGAAGCATCGCAAATTTATATTATTAATATGAGTGCAACAAGTAAATAAGACTCTCATTGGAATATTTGGGTTGCTTTTTAAAAGACCTCTTAAATGAGAAACAATGGTCTTCTTTAATGCTCAAAATAATTATTGTAATTTGGAGTTTGATTAAATTGAATGTGAGCAAACGCAACCAATGTTTAAGTTTTATCATCAGTGTTCTTGTTGAACTCTATTTTTATATTGAAATTTGGCCGGTTGTATTCATTAATAGTAATGTTTAGAGGCTTTGGCGAAAGATTTTGAGCTTATCATAAAGCAATGTATTGAAGGAAAGGTAGAGTCTCAGCAGGAACTTTATAGCTTTTTTGCTGACCGTATGTTTGCTTTATGCATGCAGTATGCGAAAAATTATGAAGAGGCAAAGGATTTAATGCAGGAAGGATTTATTAAAGTATTTAATAGTCTGGAACAATTTAGGTTCACAGGTTCATTTGAGGGTTGGGTAAGAAGAATATTTGTTAATACTGCAATTGAAAGTTTCCGTAGCAAGAAGATGAAGTTCTCAGATTTAGAGATTCAGAATTTTGCTGAGGACTTTAGTTTTGATGATACTTTGGATCAAATTGCAGCACAGGATATTCTTAATTTAGTGCAAGAGTTGAGCCCACAGTATAGAGTGGTTTTCAACCTTTATGCTATTGAAGGATTTAATCATAAAGAGATAGGAGCAAAGCTTAATATTTCAGAAGGAACGTCTAAATCGAATCTTTCAAGAGCAAGAACAATTCTTCAAGAAAAGATTGCCAAACTTATGGAGGTAAAACAAAGTGATGATAGTTTTAAGTTAGTAGATGAACGAAGATAAGAGTAATATTGATAAATTAGTAAGCCAGTCGCTTAATCAATTAAAGATAAGTGCGCCTGCTGATTCGTGGGGTGTTATTGCGAAGGCTATACAACCACGCAAAAAGGCGGTAATTTTCATGCTTTTGCCATGGGCTGCCGCAGTTACTCTGCTGTTAGCATCAACTTTTATTTGGATAAACTTTAATAAATATACCACCTTATATGAGCTAAGTGACGCATCGGTCTTTAGTACACAATTCGAGAATAATTTGCTGTCGATAGAAGATCATGACGTAAATTTAGAGCCTCTCTATCGAAGAAATCATGTTGATATTAAACGGAAAATTGGCAGCCAGAAAGGATCAGCTCTTTTTTCGAATAGAACAGAGAAGCTTGTAAGCTCAAGTAGATTCCCTGAGCTTGTATCAAATGTGTCTGAAAACAGCATTGCGTTAAGTGGTGATGTTAATGGCTCGATTAAAGAAACTATAACTGAATCTATAGACCTTGTTGCTGAAACTGAGAACATAAAAGAAATTGCAAACCCACTAGTTTCTCAAGAAACAACTTTCTCAGATGTAGTGGTTGAGAAAGATGATGTAATAGCCGAACCAGAATACGAAACTGCTGAGTCGTTGGCAGATGTTACGTCTACCGTAATTGAGAATAAAGTTCCTGTTATCGAAACTATTCCTGATTTGCCTTTTAAGCAAAATGAAAATAAGAATTGGGATTGGGGCATGACAGGTAGTTTTTCTCCATTGTATTCATTTAGAAATACATCTAATACAGGCAATGACTCGTATTACGAAACAGGTGGCGGCAACGAAAATGCTAGTAAGGAACAGGCTTATATTGCTTATTCTGGTGGCGTTGCAGTTGAGTACGGAAATAGTCGTTGGAGTTTCTCCTCTGGATTGTATTATTTGGAGCAAGGGCAAACCATTGATGGTTTAAGCCTTAATAAAATTACTTCAGGAACAAACAATAATGTTATTTACGCCGCAACATCGATTGCTACTTTGCAATGGGACCAAAACGGATATGCCGTTAAAGGAGACATTCGGGATAATCAGACAGAAGCTGTAACCTTACTTGCTGCGAGTCCATTTGAATCGGAGATAGTGGTTAATCAGAATTTTAAATTTGTAGAAGTGCCGCTTATGGCAAAGTACAAGCTTATCGATAAGAGAGTTGATGTGCAACTTATCGGAGGAATAAGTACCAACGTTTTAGTAGATAATCATATTCACATGGAGCATGGTAATTACGTATATGATTTGGGTGCTGCTGAAAATATTAACAAAGTTAATTATAACAGTCTCGTTGGATTAGGCCTTCAGGTGCCATTCACAAAGAATTTAAAGTTTCAGATGCAACCACTTTTTAGATACGCCCTTAAACCTTATAATCGCGATTATACAGTAGATTATTACCCTTATTCGTTTGCGGTATATTCAGGCGTGGTCTATCAGTTCTAGTTAGCCAAAGTCTGGGCAGGTACTGCATTTCCTTCTAATCTTAATGTCTTTTGATATCCAGAATCTTAATCCAACAGCAATAGAAACATGATTGCTGTAAGCGTGTGCAAGGGCAATTGATAAATCTGTGCGCTTATTTATAAACCGATTATATTCAACAAGACCTGTAATGAAAGGTGCATTGTTTACTTCGCCAACATCAGCATTGTTAATAAGTAGTGGATAAGCCATTGCTCCCCCAATTCCTACGTTAATGGCAGTTTTCCATTTTCCGTAAACCCTGAGATGAGCACTTATTCCTGATACGCCATCAAGGTTTAAATATGGATTGAGCACAAAGCTTTGATTTAATCGGAAGGATAGTACCTTTTGATACATAAAGGCCTCAACAGACAGATTAATTGCGGGTTGAAAAACAATGCTGCCTTTATTATTCAGCGCAAGTTTCATGTCTCCGGAATTTAAGGGCTCTGCTAAATTATAAGCAAACGTATTTAGTTTTATGTTTAGGTTGGATTGGCCATTGCTTATCATTACGTAAAGAACGAAAAATGCTACCAGTTGTATTATGCGTATTGTTTTGTACATGCTTTGTTGAATCTAAGAAGCCAAAGATAAACGTTTTTAAATTCATCATCTTTTATTTACTTTGATACATGGACGAAAAGAAAGTTTTTGACGAGAAGTTTTTTATTCAAAAATACCTAATCGATGATGTTAAGTTTTTAATTGATAACAGGCTTTATTACCTGGCACTAGTAATTATAACGCAGAGTATCGAGTTCTTTGGCAGTTATCTTGACAATAAACCAATGCGCGCAAGGGGACAGTCGAAAGCAAGATTTAATAAGGCTTTTGACAAACTATTTCCGGCTCATTATCAATTTGCGAATCGTAACAACTGGTTGTATGATAAACTACGAAATCATGTAGCACATGCCATGGTGCCAAGTGCGTATATTTTAATCACATCAAAAACGCAAGGCTTACAATACAAACATCTTAGCCGTAAGGATAAAAAAACGGTATTGGTTATCGAAGATTTTCATGCGGATTTAATAAAAGCGGCCGATAAACTATTGGCACTTATTGCATCCGGAAAAGTAAAAGCTAAGAATATAGAAAGCAGTGATTTGGATTTCGGCTCATAGGATATTTTTATACTTTTGCAGGCCAAATTCCAATGAATGAGTTTAATTACAGAAATTGAACGTCGACGTACGTTCGCAATTATCAGCCACCCTGATGCAGGAAAAACCACGCTAACTGAAAAGCTGTTGCTTTTTGGTGGTGCTATTCAAGTGGCTGGTGCCGTAAAATCAAATAAGATTAAGAAAGGTGCAACATCCGACTTTATGGAGATTGAGCGGCAGCGCGGTATTTCTGTAGCTACATCTGTAATGGGTTTCGAGTATCAGGGAGTTAAAATTAATATTCTTGATACACCAGGTCACCAGGACTTTGCAGAAGATACATTTCGGACATTAACTGCAGCAGATAGCGTTATCGTAGTGGTTGATGTTGCCAAAGGTGTTGAGGCTCAAACCGAGAAACTGGTTAATGTATGCCGCTTGCGCGATATTCCCATAATTGTATTCATAAATAAGCTGGATCGTGAAGGTAAGGATCCATTTGAGTTGTTGGATGAAATTGAGGAAAAACTGCACATTAATGTTAGACCACTTAGTTGGCCAATTGGTATGGGGCGCGGCTTAAAAGGTGTTTACTCGTTAATTGACAACAAACTTCATTTTTATCAAAGTGACGATAAACAACGAATTGAAGCGCCTGTGTCGTTGCGTTTGGATGAGATTGATAAATTGAAAGAACACCTTGGTGAGAAAGCTGAGGAGCTGATTGACGAAATGGAATTGGTTAATACTGTTTATCCTGAATTTGATAAAGAGAATTACCTCAATGCATCCATATCACCGGTGTTTTTTGGTAGTGCCTTAAATAATTTCGGCGTTCAGGAATTGTTGGAATGTTTTATCGATATTGCCCCACGTCCTCAGTCAAATGAAACGGATGTTCGTATTGTTGAAGCCAATGAAGAAAAGTTTACCGGTTTTGTTTTTAAAATTCATGCCAATATGGATCCTAAACACAGGAACCGTATCGCATTTCTTCGTATTTGTTCCGGCATCTTCGAGAGAAATAAAAATTATCTGCATGTAAGAGCTAAAAAGCAATTTAAGTTTTCAACGCCAACGGCTTTTATGGCTGAGAAAAAATCGATTATAGATGTTGCATATCCAGGCGATATTGTTGGCATTCCTGATACAGGTAACTTTGTTATTGGTGACACACTTACCGAAGGCGAGAAACTAAAGATTGTTGGCATTCCAAGCTTTGCTCCTGAGATGTTTCGATATATCGAAAATGCCGATCCATTAAAATCAAAGCAGTTGGCAAAAGGTGTCGATCAATTAATGGATGAAGGTGTTGCACAGCTTTTTATTCATCAGTTTAACGGGCGCAAAATTATTGGAACAGTGGGCGCATTGCAGTACGAGGTTATTGAGCACCGACTAGAAAATGAGTATGGAGCTAAATGTCGCTACGAACCGATGCATTTGCATAAAGCATGTTGGATTAAAAGTCATGATAAAGCACAGCTTGATGATTTTAAAAAGCGCAAGTATCAATACATGGCTAAAGACAAGCATGGACGTGATGTGTTTTTGGCAGACTCAGCATACGGACTTCAAATGGCCATTGATAAATTTGATAAGCTTGAGTTCTTGTTCACTTCAGAGTTTTAATGGCAAAATACGAAGACGGTGAATGATTTTAAATTGAAGGTTATTGAAGAATGTAAACGGGTTCAGCAGGAAAAGGCCGATCTGGCAAAGGAAGCCATGGACGATCTTCAACAGCAGGCAAATGAGTATGGATGCCCGCGCGACAGGTATGATGCTTTTCGTGCGCAGCTTCTTCGTAAACGTGATTTGTTTGCCGTGCAATATCAGCGCGCACTCAACGATCTTCAAATCTTAGATAGAGTTGATTTTAAACTGGAGCTGGCAAAAGTCGGCTTTGGGGCAATTGTTGAAACCAATATGCAAACATTATTCATTGCAATTGGGATAGGTAAAATAAATGTCGAGAGCCAAGAGCTATTTGTTTTGTCGGCAAAAGTTCCAATCTTTTCTGCCATCGAAGGTCTTTCAGTTGGCGACGAATATATGTTTAACAACAAGAAGTTTCAAATCCGTTCGGTATTATAGATTTAGCTTACAATTATTTACTAGCCACGCACTTCCTTTTTATTCTTTCTAAATAACATGCCGCCCTTCTATATATAGATCAACATATCTATATTTGCCGAATTGTTAAAAAACAAATAAATTTTATTAACAAACTAAAAAACAGCGAGATATGTTTGTATTAATGGTAGTTATTTTTGTTCTGGGGTACACAATGATTGCACTGGAACATCCTTTGAAAATCGATAAAGCAGCTTCTGCTTTATTAACAGGTACAGTACTTTGGGCCCTTTATGCTCTTAATTATGAGGGGATTCTGAATTTAGGTTTGAGCCCATCATGGGAGGCTGCAAAAGGAATGGCACATGATGTTATTGCTTATGTTCAACCAAGTGTACAGGACGGGCAGTTCAAGCAAATTTGGGAACCGATTGTTCATACAGGTCACGATCAGGCTCATTTTGTAGTTCATGATTTGGAGCATCACTTAATTGAGATTGCATCTATTTTATTCTTCTTATTGGGAGCTATGACAATTGTTGAAACGGTTGATCAGCACCAAGGATTTAAATTAATTACCGACAAGATTAAGACAACAAACAAAGTGAAGTTACTTTGGATCTTAAGCATCCTTACCTTCTTCATGTCTGCAGCTTTAGATAATCTTACTACAACAATTGTATTGGTTGCATTGCTTCGTAAGTTAATCGACGATAAGAAAACACGTTGGTTCTTTGCATCAATGGTTGTGCTTGCAGCAAATGCTGGTGGAGCATGGTCTCCAATTGGTGATGTAACCACTATTATGCTATGGATTGGTGGTCAGATTACTGCCGGAAGCATTATCTTAAATGTGATCGTACCAAGTTTATTCACTATGCTTGTGCCGCTTGTAATTGTTAGCTTTACAATGAAAGGAAATGTTACTCGTCCGCAATTAGCAGAAGGTGATACCGAAGAGTTTACAACCCCATTTGAAAGAAAACTTCTATTAATAATGGGAGTTTGTGCTTTGTTATTTGTTCCTGTATTTAAAACTATAACTCACTTACCTCCATACCTGGGAATGTTATTTGGCCTTGGTGTAATTTGGTTAACAACTGAGATTATGCACCGAAATAAGCCATTGGTTGATCGTCGTAAATTAACTGTTATTGGTGTGCTTAAGAAGGTTGACGTTCCAACAATCTTTTTCTTCTTAGGAATTTTAACAGCAGTAGCAGCACTTCAGTCAGCTGGACAGCTTGCCGTTCTTGCCGTTTCTCTTGATGAAACATTCCATAACATTTATATAATCAACCTTATTATTGGTGTTCTTTCAGCTATTGTTGATAATGTACCATTGGTAGCAGGAGCTATGGGTATGTATCCTATTGTTGAGGCAGGAACCATTGGTTACCTTGCTGACTTTGTGGTTGATGGTCATTTCTGGCAATTCTTAGCTTATTGTGCTGGAACAGGTGGCTCTATCCTAATTATTGGTTCTGCAGCTGGTGTTGCAGCAATGGGATTAGAGAAGATTGACTTTATTTGGTATGTAAAGAAAATTAGTTTACTCGCATTAGTTGGATATTTAGCTGGTGCTGGTGTATATTATCTACAGTTTATGATCCTTGGATTATAGTTGACAAAGCTGTTGATTACTTTTAATGGAAACGGGATATACTATCTTAATGTATATCCCGTTTTTTTATAAATTGCCGCAAAAAGCTAAACAAAAATGAGTATGTTTTTTTTATTACAAGCAAGTGCAACAACTACAGCAGCAGCTGAAGAATCAAGCGAAATGACCTTACGGTTTATCGAACTGGCTATGAAGGGAGGTTGGATCATGATTCCAATTGCATTCCTTTCGGTAATGGCCATCTATATCTTTGCTGAAAGATATTTTGCTATTAAACGTGCATCGAAACAAGATGTGAGCTTTATGAATAGCATTAAGGAGTATATAACAGATGGTAAGGTCGATTCAGCTTTAGCCTTATGTAGGTCGACAAATAGCCCAATTGCGCGCATGATGGAGAAAGGTATTAGTCGCTTAGGGCGTTCTTTATCTGATGTAAATGCAGCTATTGAAAATGTAGGCAAACAAGAAGTTGGTAAACTCGAAAAAGGATTACCAACCATGGCAACAATTGCTGGTGGTGCACCTATGATTGGATTCCTTGGAACTGTGATGGGAATGATTGAAGCATTTTATAATATGGCCAATGCCGGTAATAATATTGATGTTGGTGTTCTATCTTCAGGTATTTATACTGCAATGGTAACAACAGTAGCTGGTTTAACAGTTGGTATTATTGCCTACTTTGCATACAATATTCTTGTTGCACGTGTTGAGAAGGTGATCGGAATTCTTGAGGCAAATACAACTGAGTTTATGGATCTGCTTAACGAACCGGTAAGCTAAATAATTAGATATGGCATTAAAATCAAGAAATAAGGTAAGTGCTGCATTTAGCATGTCGTCTATGACAGACATTGTTTTTCTGCTGCTCATCTTCTTCATGATTACATCTACACTGGTACATCCAACGGCGCTTAAACTGTTGCTTCCAAGTAGTAATAATCAGGAGAATGCTAAACCCAATGTTTCGGTATCTATTACTCCGGATCTTCGCTACTTTATTGGTGATAGGGCGGTTTCATTTAATCAGTTAGAAAGTCAATTGGTTGATGAATTAGGTAATAATGAGGAAATGTATATTGCCCTTCATGCGGATAAAACTGTAGATATCGAGCATGTGGTCAAAGTGATGAATATTGCAAAACGTAATAAATATAAAATGATTTTAGCAACAAGTCCAGAGAAGTAGTATGGAATCTTTACGATTCAGGCATCAACCGGATAAGTTGTGAAAATTAAGGAATGAGTTATTTTAAAGAACATAAACGAGGATTGATAGGAACCATAGTGTTCCATTTAGGGCTTCTGGCTCTGCTAATCTTTTTGGGTTTCCGCACTGCTTTGCCTTTACCTGGCGAAGAGGGAATTCTCATAAATTTTGGTAATACCGATACGGGTTCCGGAAAAGTTGAGCCTCAAAAAACGGCACCTCCAAAAGAAACCAAACCACAGGAAACGCAACAAGCGAATACCCCGCCTGAAGTTACCGAATCACAGGAAGCTGTTGATGAGGTTTTAACTCAAGATATTGAAGAAGCAGCCGCTCTGGAACCAAAGAAGAAGGAAGAGCCTAAAAAGAAAGAAAAGACGGCTGAGCAGATTGAGCAGGAGAGAATAGAAAAGGAACGCATTGAAAAGGAACGATTAGCCGAGATAGAGCGTAAACGTAAAGAAGAGGAAGAGCGTTTGGAACAGGAACGTTTGGCACAACAAGCTCAGGAAATTAATGATAGAATAGGAAATGCATTTGCTAAAGGTAAAGAGAGCGATGCAACAGGGCAAGGCGAAACTGGGGGTGAGGGTAACCAAGGAAAAGAAACAGGATCGATAAATAGTAATATTCAGGGCGATGGACATGGCTTAGGCGATAAAGGTATTTCATACAGTCTGGCAGGTCGTAGCTCGGTTTATATGCCTAAAATTGAGGATGACTCTCAGAAAGAAGGAAAAGTAGTAGTGGATATACGTGTAAATAGTAATGGCGACGTAATATGGGCAAATGCCGGTGTACGGGGCTCTACAACACAGGATCAATATTTAGTGAAAAAAGCTAAAGAGGCTGCTATGAAGGTTCGATTTAATACAAAACCAAACTCCCCAGACCAGGTAGGTACAATTACAATTAGCTTTGTACTTGAATAGGGGTTCAGAATATATCATTTGAAACCCAGACTTCGGTCTGGGTTTTTGCTTTTCTGGTGGTTTGTATTCATGCAACTAAGGCAGAACCTTTTTTCTTGCAGCAGCCAACAAACCATACCATTCATCTCTGCTGAGCTTAATTTTGCCAGCTTGCACCATGTCTGCAATTCTAGCGGCTTGGGTACTTCCAATAACTGGTAAAATGCCGGCCGGATGTCTTAGAAGCCAAGCCAGCATAATGTTTTCATTGCTTTGCCCATATTTTTCAGCCAACTCCGATAGTTTTTCAGCCAAAACTTCTGATTGCTCTTTATTTGCGTTGCCACCTGCTAATGGCGACCAAGCCTGAATCTGAATGTCATGTTGCTGGCAATACTCAAGAATCCCATATTTGTTTTCACCATCAATGCAATCAGAAATAGGTGCATGATGTTGTAAGCTTAATTCTATTTGGTTGGTAATGATTGATTGATCAATTGCTGATTGCAGTAAGCGCAGTTGAGGTACGTTAAAATTGCTCACCCCAAAGTGTCTTACCTTACCCGAGCTATGCAAATGATCAAAGGCCCTGGCTACTTCTTCGGGAATCATTAAAGGATCAGGCCGGTGTAAGAGGTAAATGTCCAGGTGGTCGGTATTAAGCCGTTTTAAGCTAGCTTCTGCGGAGCTAACAATGTGTTGGTAGCTTAAATCATATTGATAAGGAGATGCGTTTGTTGCATTCTCGAACTTTATTCCGCACTTAGATTGTAATAATATTCGTTGACGCATACTCGGCCGCGCTTTTAAAAATTGACCAAATAGTTTCTCCGATTTCCCATGCGTATATATGTCTGCATGATCGAAAAGTTTTATTCCTGCATCTATGGCTGCAATAAAGATTTTATCGGTGCGCGAAAAATCACTCACCCCAATTGGTGTGTCATCCCACGATCCTCCAGCCCGCATACATCCATATGCAAAGCGTTGCGTTGATTTATTTAATAATTGTAAAGGATTTTTAGCTGGTTCACTCATAATTATAAAGTTATTAAGGGCTAAGATAAAAGGATTCTTTTAAAGTGCCTTTTATTGAGTCAACGGTAATGTTGGAATTGGATGAATATGTTAAATTAATCTTAATTTATGTGCAACTATATACTAAACCCATGCGTCTGTTTGAAGTTGCAAAATCATTTATTCACAGAATTATCCCTTCTATGACAAAATTTGTACTACCTCTCACCTGTATCCTGTTGTTGCTGTGTTCAAACCTAAAGGGCCAGATTTTTACTGGTAATGGCGTTTGGCCTGAAGATTCTTGTACATTCGAGCAAGGTGTTGACGTGATAGTTTTAGATACTTCAAGTGCAAATGTTTGGCAAATAGGTCAACCATCGAAAACCTTATTTAATGCTGCTTTTTCGCCAGACAAGGCTATCATGACAGATACATTAAACGCAATCCCGATTAATACAAATTCATTTTTTGAAGTTAAGTACACTGTTGATGAGTTTGGGTTTATACCTTATAGTTTTATGATTTCTTTTCGTCATCGGTATAACACTGATACCCTTACAGACGGCGGCTTTGTTAGTATCTCGTTCGACAACCGTCAGTCATGGGAGAATATTATTGTAACAGGAAGTTCTCCGTCTTGGGCGCTTTATCCAAACGATTTTTCAGAGAATCTGTATAGTACTTCCGATACCCTGTTTAATGGCGAGCTTGGTTTTTCGGGGAATTCCAACGGTTGGGTTGAATCTAAGTTCCAGTATGGAATTTTTCCCGTAAAATGGTATGGTGATACAGTAATTGTGCGATTCAATTATATAAGCGATTCAATTGCAGATGTAGCTGAGGGGTGGATGGTAGATGATATTGTTTTGAATTTTGTTGATTTGGGTGGAGAGGTGCATGAGTTTGAAAGACCTGATGGCTTTACTGTATATCCGAACCCGGCATCGAACTATATCTCCGTGTTTCCTGAGGATATTAGACGACCATTAACTTTTCAGATCTATTCAATAATTGGAGAATTAATGCTTACAAAAAAGCTCATGCTCGAAAGAGAAACTATTAATCTTGATGGGCTGCCAAATGGTAATTATATTGTTCGACTTGTAGGGTACAACGAAGTATGCTCAAAGAAATTAATCATCTCCGATCATTAGACTACTTTTTTAGTTCCCAATTTCAGGAAGGAATTTTTTGTTGTTTAGAAACTCTTCATCGGTAAGGCTTTTTAGAAAACCAATGAGCGCTTGCTTTTCGTTTTCGCTTAGTTCAAATGGTTTGATCAATTCACTTTTATTCGGGTGGTTTTTGCCGCCACTTGCGTAATGGTCGATTAACTCTTCTAAGCTAGCCATGCTTCCATCGTGCATATAAGGTGCTGTAACTTCGATATTTCTTAAGGTGGGAACCTTAAATTTATCTCGATCAACTTCTTTATGTGTAATCCTCATTCTGCCAGAGTCTGCTGGATATTTATTTGCGTAGAGACCATTGTTCTGTAAAGATAGGTTGGTGAAATTAAAACCGCTATGGCAGGTGGCACAGTTGAGCTTGTTATGAAATAGAGAATAGCCCAGCAGCTCTTTGTAGCTTAGGGTGTTTAGCGTATTACCCAAAAAGTATTGGTCAAAACGCGAGTTTCCACTAATCAGTGTTCGTTCAAATGCAGCAATGGCTCTGGTAATTACAAACGGATTTGGTGTTTGAGAATAGGCATCCATGGCTAATTGCACATAGTCCGCGTCTTTCTTTAGTCGCTCTGCAATTAGTCTCAGATCAAAATCGAACTCAACATGTTCTTGTACGGGAACAATAACCTGCATTTCAAGTGTAGGCACTCCACCATCGAAGAGCAGGCCAGAATCCTGATAAGCAACATTAGTAAGAGTTGGCGCATTGCGTAATGTTTTCTGCTCTTTTGAACCGGTGCTTGTTTTTAATCCATCGGTAAAGGCATAGGCTGGCTGATGGCAGCTTGCACATGAGATACTTCTATCTCGCGATAAAATAGGGTCGTAGAATAATTTTTTTCCTAGGGCTACTCTTGATTCTGTGAGGGCATTGTCTTTAGGAAATGTTATTTCTGGAAAATGATCAGGGATTACCAATGAATAAGTTTCCTGATAGGTTTTTAAACAAAAGCCAAAACCAAGAATAGCAACAAACCCTAGTATTAGTCCTCGTTTTATCGTCATGCAGCTTTAGGTGTTTAGCTATCTAACAATAAAACGTTTTGTAATCGTTTCACCGTTCGATGCTTTTAAGTTGGCTATGTAAGTTCCGACAGCAAGTTCGCGATTTATAAAGTAATTTCCTTCATTATTTAAATTTTGTTCAATAAAAATAGTCTTACCAAACATGTCAACTACTCTTAGATCAACAGAACTATTCTCTGGGAAATTATAAAATATTGTTGGAGCATACGAAAGGCTGTAATCGAAGAATACATTGCTGCTTCGCATGTAATTATCTTCTATAGCGTTCAGGCTTACCGGCGCAAAAACAGATTGACTAACAGAATTAGACATGATGGTTCCGTTATCAGGGAATACACCATGCAGCACACCAGCGGCTATGAGATCGATATTTGTCAGCCAGTTGGCAATGTTAACCTTTACTGTAACTTCCAAAACCGTTCCGTTTGACGATCCCGAAGTTTCGAGGTCAGTAATTGACGTGAGGTAGTTATCGTCACCTGTAACATGAAATTGAAATATTTTGTCCGGGTTTTGATCGCCATCAGAATCTACCAAACCTTCAATGGCCAGAAACTTATAACCGGCTGTCCAGCCCCAATGCATATTAGGGTTTTGAGGAGCCAGCGGATGGTTCTGGTCATAGCTATTCGGATCAAGGTGATTGTGATCCGCATCAACACCCAGATTAAAACTCACCTTCTCCAGTGATGCGATTGGTGCAAGGTCCAGGCTGTAATTGGCAATATTGGCACTGGCTAACACGTATTCGTCGGTAAGTGTTGTTACTTGTCCTCCATCATGAGTGAACGATATTCCGGAAAGGTAATATTGTACTCTTGTGATTTCAACGGCAGCACCATTTGCATCTGCATAAATATCTCCGTAGTTAAAGGCACTTTCGTTCCAATAATGATTCAAATTAAGATTTACCCACTGTTGAGCATTCATTAATAATGTCGATCCGATTAAGGCTAAAAGTAGTAGATTTTTTTTCATGCTAGGTTCCCTCTTTGTGTTGTTTATATAAAAGTCAACACGCAAATCTAGCGAATTGTTTTAAATAAAAGACTTTAAAGTCTTTTATTTAAGGTTTGTAGATTGCTTCAACAAGGTTAAGTGTTTAGCAATCAAATACAGGTGTTTAAATAGTTGATTTTTAAATTAGTAGTTTTCGTGATAAACCTGGTCAATTACTTTCACAACTAGTGTTGTATTATTCAGATTAAGTACTTCCCATACAATATCTATGGAGCCACCCCAGAATGGAACAGTCATGTTTATCATCTCCTCGTTATAATTATATTCCCCATAAAAGTAATCGTAAGTAATCGGAGGGGTTCCACAGAAGCCTGCATTCTTGTGTTCGATTACGCTGCCGTCTGTTAGAAATTTAATGCCGTAGCTGTCGCTTGCCAGTTCTGTCGATTTCTTAAAAGTAATGGTATTATCTATATATTCAGGATTAATCCAGGCTGTTTGCAATGGGTGCGGAGTATTATCAGCTTTGATTTCATCGTCTTTGCACGATGCAACTAGTATTAGAAATAAGGCAAGTCCAAGAACTGTTCTCATGATCATTTTTTTTGTGATGATATTAAGATGACTTAGAATGAAAAATGGTTGCGCCAGAGTTGCAGATAGAGTAAAATATTACCCTAATTTAATGAGGTGTTTAGGACAGAATTAAACGCGCTTTTTTGCGCAACCTGACAAAATATGCAATTGTTGTCGCTTAGTTTTATCAGTTTTTAAATGAATAGTTGGGAGTTGTAAGTGTTGTGTAATCAGTGACTTGTTTGTGCTGTTTCTTTTCTTGCTTGTAAGCAATTGCGTAAAAGTACTGGTTTTTGAATAGGAAAATCGGGACATCTTTACACCCTAAAAACGGTAACACTTCTCCTTGTGCTGTCGTATCACTTACTATATTTTAGTCATATAATAATTAAGCAAATGACAAAGCACATTAACATAGCAATTATCGATAACCATGAGGTCTATAGAAATGGACTAAAAGTGGTGTTATCGAATTTGCATGTTAATATAGTTGCTGAAGGAGGCAATAGTACCGAGTTAATCAACAACCCAAAATTCAAAACTGCTGATATTATTCTAATGGATATAGGCATGCAATGTACCGATTGCGGACAGAATCTGATAAGTTTTCTAAAAGATAATTCAGATGCTCAGGTAATAGGTATGGTGCAGCATTTTGAGCAGGTAAGAATGGATGAGATGAGACTAGCTGGTATTAATGGCTTCTTTACTAAAAATACGAATAGAAGAGAGATTGAGAGAGCTATTGAAACTGTTTTATTAGGCACCTTTTACATGCCTGACGATTATAATAAGCTAAAGACAAACGAATTGTAAAATTTAAAAATGAATGTCATGGAAACAAAAAAAGTTTTAATCGTAGACGACGATATCGATGTTATCAACATTGTAGAGGCAATCCTTAAAAAAGAAGGTTTTGAAGTATTATCAGCTAATGATAAGAAACAAGGTCTAAAACTAATCAAAAGCTGGAAACCAGATCTTGCTATTCTCGATGTAATGATGAATACTCAATTCGAAGGATTTGAGTTAGCAAAAGAAATAATGGACAATCCTGATTTAAAAGGAATGCCTGTAATTATGCAAAGCTCTATTGACGCTTTGGTAACAACAAAACCAAGTGTGCAACAAATGGCTCGCGAGTTCAGAAACGATCCAAATTATAAGGATCTTGATGTACTTCTTTTGAAGAACATTGAAACTGGTGATGCTGGTGTTGACTACCGTAACGAAGATGGTGATAATATTTTCTTCCCGGTAAATGCATTTATCAGAAAGCCTGTGCACGCTGAAGTTTTAATCCCTGAAATTAAGAGATTTTTTAATAATTAATCAGCCGCAGGATAGACAGCAGGCGGTTAGAAGGGGCTGCCTGCTTTCATCCCGGCCATTACTCCCTTCGCAGTTATGTTCTTTAGGTAAGTGATAAAAACAAAATGAACGGCTGATAGGGAGCAAAACAAGACCCAGTACCGTAAGTAATCGTGTAACATATAAAAAGTTGGAAATGATTGTTGTTGATCAAATATTAACTAAGTATCCTGACCAGAAGAGGGAAAATTTGATTCCCATCTTACAGGAAATTCAAGATAATGAAGGATTCCTTTCAAAAGATTCCGTAGTAGAGGTTGGAAAATATTTAAAACTTCCTACCAGCAAGATATACGGAGTTGCTACCTTCTATAATCAGTTTAGGTTCGAGCCATTAGGTAAGCACCATATTCAGGTTTGCAGGGGAACTGCATGCCATGTATTAGGTTCTGCTACAGTATTAGAAGAACTAGAAAAAGTTTTAAAAATTAAAGCCGGACAAACTTCACGTGATGGACTATTTTCCGTTGAGGTTGTTGCCTGTATTGGCGCTTGTGGATTGGCTCCAGTTATTTCTGTGAATGGCGAATTCCACGCAAAAGTTACTGCCGAGTCAATAAAAGAGATAGTTGAAGACTATAAGAAACTTGAAAACGAAAAGTAAGATGGAAATTTTGAATAATAATTATAAAGATTTCCTGATCAAAAATATTATTACTGACCAGGGAAATACCCCAAAAGAAGAGGTATTAAAGAACTTAAGGCTCATCACAAAAGTAGATGTGGAGCAGCCTGTTATTTATATTGGTGCCGGTACATGTGGTTTAGGAGCCGGAGCCGGTAAAACAAAACTGGCAGTACAGGAGTATCTTGCTAAAAACAAGATTGAAGCTGAATTAGTTGAAGTTGGTTGTATTGGCCTTTGCTCTTCTGAGCCATTGGTTGATGTAAAATTACCAGGATTCAACAGAGTATCATTTGAGCATGTAACTGCCGATAAGGTTGACGATGTATTGGCAGCTGCCTTTAACATGGACATTGAAAATCAAGAGGTACTATGCCAGTTTGATAACGAGCAGCGCACATGGGAGAATGTTCAGGACATTAAAGATCATGCTTTCTTTGCTCCTCAGGAACGTTTGGTACTTCAGAATTGTGGTATTGTAAACCCAATAAGTATCGACGAGTATATTGCATATGGCGGTTATAAAGGCTATGTGGACATCATCAATAAAGAACAGCCAGCTAAGGTTTGCGACATTGTTGAGGCCAGCGGTTTAAGAGGCCGTGGAGGCGGTGGATTCCCTACAGGTAAAAAATGGAAATTTGCTTCTAATACAAAAGCCGATCAAAAATACCTTATCTGTAACGCCGATGAGGGAGATCCAGGTGCATTTATGGACCGTGCTGTAATTGAGGGTGACCCACACCGCTTAATTGAAGGTATGGCTATTGCGGCTTATGGAATTGGCGCAAGCGAAGCTATCGTTTATATCAGAGCCGAGTATCCATTGGCAATTGAGCGATTAAAAATTGCTATCACACAGGCCGAAGAATATGGCTTTATTGGAAAGAACGTATACGGTTCAGGTTTTGACTTTAAATTAAAAGTTAAAATGGGAGCTGGTGCATTTGTTTGCGGAGAAGAAACTGCACTTATTCATAGTATAGAAGGTAAACGTGGTATGCCACGCCCTCGACCACCATTCCCAGCTGTTTCGGGTTTGTTCGGAAAACCGACCATCATCAATAATGTTGAGTCACTTTCAAACGTACCTTCAATTATTTCTAATGGTGCTGAGTGGTTTGCAGCAAGAGGAACTGAAACATCAAAAGGAACAAAAGTATTTGCTCTTTCAGGTAAGGTAAGCTTAACTGGTCTTATTGAAGTGCCAATGGGAACAACAGTACGCGACGTAATTTTTAAAATTGGTGGCGGTATTCCAAACGGTAAAGAATTTAAGGCTGTTCAAATGGGTGGACCTTCAGGTGGATGTATCACTAAGGTAAACCTTGATATTAAAATCGATTACGAATCATTGGTTGAAGTTGGTGCCATGATGGGATCAGGTGGTTTGGTTGTTATGGACGAAGACACTTGTATGGTAGATGTTGCTAAATTCTTTATGGACTTTATTCAGCGCGAGAGTTGTGGAAAATGTATTCCATGTCGCGAGGGAACCAGAAGAATGTTAGAGATTCTTGAGAGCATTACCAAAAAACCAACCGATGCTGCTAAATACGAACCATTGGAGCGTATTAAGAGCGTAATGCAATTAGAGAAATTAAGCAAAGTAATTAAAGAAACATCACTTTGCGGATTAGGTCAAACTGCTCCAAATCCGGTTTTAAGTACACTAACTTGGTTCCGCGATGAATATGAAGAGCACCTATTCGACAGAAAATGTTCTGCTGGTGTTTGTACTGATCTGCGAACTTTTACAATTGATGTAGATAAGTGTACAGGTTGTATGGTTTGTAAGAAGAAGTGTCCTACCGATGCAATTATTGGTGCACGTAAAACACCACATTTTATCATTGAAGATAAATGTATCTCATGCGGTGCATGTCATGATGCTTGTAAATTCGATGCTATTGATATTAGTTAACTCGTAAAAAGAAAAGAAAATGGATTTCACTATAGACGTAAACAATCAGCCATTAGAGGTGCACGAAGGGGAGTTATTGCTGGATGCGCTCAATAGAAACGGGTTTAATATCCCTACACTTTGTCATATCAAAGACAGATTTCCAACTGGTGCATGTAGAATGTGCGTTGTTGAGAATGACAAAACAGGAAAATTAATTACTGCTTGTTCATATCCTGTTGAACAAGGAATGGAAATAAAAACACACTCAGAAAGAGTTGTTGAATCAAGAAAGACAATCGTAGAATTATTGCTTTCTAATCACCCAGACGACTGCTTATATTGTGTTAGAAATAAAAACTGCGAGTTACAAGACTTAGCAGAAGATCTTCATGTTCGCGACAGAAGAATTAGAGGAGAGAAGAACGAATATCATCTAGACCTAAGTAGCGCTAGTTTGGTACGCGATCCAGCAAAGTGTATTCTTTGTGGTAGATGTGTTGCCGTATGTGAAGAGGTAATGGGCGTTGCCTGTATCGATTTTGTAAATCGTGGTAGCGAAACAATTATTGCTCCAACATTCAACGATGGACTTAACGTTTCTTCATGTATCAACTGTGGACAGTGTATTATGGTTTGTCCTACAGGAGCTTTAGCAGAGCAAGATCACTTTGCTGAAATTCAGGAAGCAATTCAGGATCCAGATACAACAGTTGTAGTTCAATATGCTCCATCAATTTCCATCTCTCTTGCCGAAGATTTCGATATGCAAGCAGGTACAGATATTAATGGAATAATGAACGCTGCTCTTCGTAAAATGGGATTCGATTATGTATTCGATACCAGTTTTACAGCCGACCTTACTATTATGGAAGAATCGGAAGAGTTGATTCAACGTATTGTAAACGGTGGTAAATTACCAATGGTAACAAGCTGCTGCCCGGGTTGGGTTAAATATGCTGAAGAGTTTGCTCCAGATTTTCTAGAGAATCTTTCAAGCTGTAAGTCACCACAACAAATGATGGGTGCTGTTATTAAATCACATTTTGCAGATAAGAGCCAGATTGCTCCTTCAAAGATTTACTCCGTATCAATCATGCCTTGTACCGCTAAAAAGTTTGAAGCACAGCGCGAGGAAATGACCACCAAAGGAATTACCGATGTTGATGCAGTTTTAACAACCAGAGAGTTTGCTCAGTTTATTAAAATGCACGGAATCGATATTACTAAACTAGAGCCAGAAGGAACTAATTCGCTGCTTGGAGCAAGAAGTACAGCTGGTAAACTGTTTGGTGCAACTGGTGGTGTAATGGAAGCTGCAATTCGTACAGCCCATTATAAATTGACCGGTAAAGAGATGATTAAATTCCAGGTGAAAGATGTACGTGGAATGAAATCAAGAAAAGAAGCTCAAATTCCAATTGGCGACTTAACACTTGGTGTTGCAGTTGTAAACGGAATGGCCAATGCCAAAATATTGCTTGACGAGATTAGAGATGGTCGTGATGATATTCAATTCATTGAAGTTATGGCATGTCCATCAGGATGTATTGCAGGTGGTGGTCAGAAAATTGGTGCAAAACCAGAAGACCTGGTTGCACGAATGAAATCACTTTATGCAACTGATATGAACGAAAGCTTACGTGTTTCTCACAAGAATCCAGACATCATTGCTTTATATGATGAGTTCCTAGAGAAACCATGCGGACATAAGAGCCACGAGCTATTGCACACACATTATAAAGTAAGAAAAGATATCTATTTATAGTCTTATTCTAAGCAGAGTCATGGAACAAGCGCACAATACAAATCTGGTATATACTGTAAAGAACAAATGCAGGGTATGTTATACCTGTGTGCGCGAATGTCCCGTGAAAGCAATAAAAATAATTAATGGACAAGCCGAGGTTATAGGGGATAGATGCATCGGTTGCGGCAACTGCGTGAAAGTATGCAGTCAAGGCGCTAAAAATTATTTGTCTACCATAGACAATGTCTTTAGTTTGTTAGGTAGCGGGAATGGAGTAGTGGCATGCGTTGCTCCTTCCTTTCCCGCAGAGTTTCAGGAGATAACCGAGCACCGCCAGTTTGTTAGCATGATACGTCAGTTAGGTTTCGACAAAGTTGTTGAGGTTAGCTTTGGAGCCGATCTTGTTGCCGAAACTTACAAGCAATTTCATATTGATAATCCGGGTAAACCATTGATAACATCTGATTGTCCGGCCATAGTTAATTTTATTGAGAAGTATTATCCGGGGCAGGTAGATAAGCTTGCTCCAATAGTTTCGCCAATGGTTGCTATTGCGCGCCTGGTGAAGGAAAAATACGATAATCCACCGGTAGTTTTCATTGGACCATGTGTGGCTAAAAAAACAGAATCAACCGAGCTCGACGAGGTAATTACCTTTGCAGAGCT
>JBFHES010000036.1:0-25321 GCA_041584015.1 Bacteroidales bacterium | reverse complement strand
TTTGGTACCAATGCCAAATTCGACAATCTTATAAATTTAATAAAAAGCCGCGAAACACAAGAAGAGGCGGTTATTCGACTTCTTGCCGTTCATTTAATTGCTGATGAAACCGGACAAGATCGATTCGATCATTTGCATGAATTAATTCCCGATAGTTTAAGGCCTATATTGGTTGACGTTTATTCTGTTGAGAAAACGGTAACTAATATTCGGCGTTATGCTTCGCTGGGCGAAAGTAACGAGATTTATCAACTCTTACATTCCGATCATGATTTTTATGGAATTGAAAAAATAGCAAGTACATCGATTAAAAGAATTCAGAATAGTGATTTAATAAGTTTATCCTATTCTGGTACACATCCTCGTATAACACAGCAAACACTTGAAAAGCTTACCGAAGTGTTTTTACGGAAATATCGTGGACTGCAGTCCGGCCAAACACACACCGTTGTTGGATATTTTGAGGAACGCGTAAAAGAATCATATGACAGGCTAACACAAGCCGAAGGGCGCTTACTCGATTTCAAAAAGAAACATCAAATAATTAACTATTACGAACAAACAAAGTTTATTGCTGATCAAAAGGAGAAGCTTGATAAGGATTATCAGGAGCAAATAATGGTGCTTGCAGCAGCTCGTGCTGCTTTGTCTGAACTGGAAAGCAGGGTGTCGATTAAAACAAGTATTTCTTTACAAAGCGATAAAATCTTAGATAAACGAAAACGGCTATCTCAGCTTTCTTCAAAGATTGCCATGGGGCAGGTTTATAATAAGGGGAAAAATACTCAGATTGATGAATGGAGTCAGGAAGCAGAAGTGCTTAAGACGGCATTACGTAATGATGTTGAACGAATGGATACCTATGGTAAATCAACTACCGGTATACCTTTAAAGGAGCTTTTAGAACAGTGGCTCGAGAATGTAATACTTGTAGAAGAGGCACAAGCCAGGGCATTGGTAATTGCAGATCAAAAAGAAGACTTTAGCGTAAAGTATAAAACATTTGCACCGATTGGATCAGAGCTGGCCAAAATTGAGCGCGAGATTGAAATTGCTGAGAAAGAATATTTAAATAATCTACACAGCCTGAATCAGAGTAAATTAAAGCAGCAGAATATTGAGCTTTCATCGAATATACGTGTGTTAGATGCGCCAGCATATCCGCTCAAGTCCCGATCGAGTATGACAAAAATTCTTTGGGTACTAGGGTTTATTATTGGAATGGTGCTGGTAGCTGCATTAATTATTGTGCTGGAATTTATGGACTCAACCATTAAGACTCCTGAACGAGCAGTTGAATTCTCTGAATTGAGTTTGTTAGGCGTATTTCCTAAAATGCTGCAAAGCAAAAAAACTGATATCGATTTTGGATTCATATCACACCGATTAATTGAGATCATTATTCAGCGTATAAAACTGGTGGCCATAAAAAGTACCGAAAAAGCAGAACATCCTTTTCAGATTAATGTAACAAGTACGCGAGATGCCGAAGGGAAGTTTTATCTCACCAATTTGCTTGCAGAAAAATTAAGAATGGGAGGTAATAAAGTTCTTATTTTAAAGCCTTTTAAAGATGAGCCAAAATCTAAACGAAAAGGTGGCCAAACACTTGGTTTTATGACTAAGGTAAAGGCTAAGGTGAGCACAATCTCAAAAGTTAAACTATTTCCAGGAATAAAAGAAGACCCTAATAAGGATGGCGGTTCCATGCAGAGAATTGAGTGTGTGGATATATTCTCTTATGAGGTTAATAATGATTTCTTTGATTTGAAAAGTTTTGCAGACTTGGTTCAAATAGAAACATTTAGAGTAGATGATTATGATTATGTGTTTTTAATTTTACCATCGCTGCTTAATAAAGAATTCCCAGCCTCTCTGGTTATGAATGGAGATTACTCAATATTTGTAAGCCGAGCTAATCGGGTATGGAGTAGAGCCGATTCAGAATCCTTATTGCTTTATAAAAATACGGTAACACATGAGCCAAAAATATTGTTAAATGGATCGCGAACTGATTATTTAGATTCTATGATTGGTGAAATTCCAAAGCAACGTAGTAAGAAACGAATGCTTGCCAAGAGGATTGTTACGCTGGACTTTTGGTCGGATGATGATATTTAGATGATAATAAAATTGAGTTGAATGTTAGGGAAGTTGAAGAATATCGTCAAAAACGACAATTTTTTGTCACTCTTTGGAAATGGCATTTTTGCCGTGCTCGGTTTTGCTTCCATTTTTATTTTAACACGTTCCTATGATAAGGGTGATTTTGGTACATGGATCCTTTATATAACAGCGGTTACTTTTGTTGAGATGATAAGGATTGGAATTAGCAGAACACCAGTAGTTCGGTTTCTGGCCGGTTCTAAATCTGATAAGGAGTCGGCGGAGGTAATTGGCTCAGGATGGATTATCAGCTTGGTTGTCACAGTTGTGTTTGCCATCATCATCTATGGAATTGGTTTCTTTTTTGCCGATAAAATGGATGAAAAAGGATTCGGACTATTCTTTATTTGGTATCCATTACTTTCATTCGTAATTCTTCCGTTTAACACAAGTATGTCTATTCTACAGGCCAAGCGTAACTTTGGCTCTATTATTATTCTTCGTGGAGTAACCATGGGCAGCTTCATCATGTTCCTTGTTGCCAATATTTTGTGGTTTGAATTGCCTGTTGAATATATTGTCTATGCACATTTAGGATCTAATCTATTGGGATCAATACTTGGAGTAGGAGCCGGATGGTCGGGTTTAAAGTACATGTTGCATTATACGAAAAAAACTATTTCCACACTTTTAAATTTTGGCAAGTTTACACTGGGAACCTTGCTTGGAAGTAATCTGCTGAAAAGTTCAGATACCTTTCTTTTAGGTATGATGATGACCTCTGTTGAGGCAGCGATATATGCAATTCCAATAAAGCTTGTTGAAATGCTTGAGATTCCTTTACGTAGTTTTGTTGCTGTGGCATTGCCTCGCATGTCAAAAGCAAGTAGAGAAGGGAACAATCAGGAAGTAAGGAATATCTTTTACCGATACAGTGGTTTGTTGTCCCTTGCATTTATTCCATTATTGGTGGCTTTGTTTTTTGCGGCCGAACCATTAATTTATTTATTGGGTGGAAAGGAGTATGCTTCCATTGATGTTCCTGTTAATGTATTTCGAATATTTTTAGTATACGGTTTATTTCTAGTGATAGATCGTTTTAATGGGGTTACTCTGGATAGTATAAACAAGCCTAAATCAAACTTAATTAAAGTTATATTCATGGCAACGGCCAATATTATCGGCGATATCATTGCAATATATTACTTCCAATCTTTGGAGGCTGTTGCAGTTGTAACCATCGTTAATGTGCTGGTTGGCGTATTTGTAGGCATTTACTTCACAAAAAAGGAATTGCAAATCAGTCTTTTAAGAATACCAAAGGAAGGATGGAAATTTATTCGATCCAAAGAATTTAAGAACATAAAAAATAATAATTAGTCATTGCACATGAGTGACCATTTTCGCGACACCGGATATGTTTTGGCTAGAAAGCCGATAGTGGCTGGAATGATTCTATATATCATATTTGTGGCTTCTATTATTATAGCGAAGAAGGGAATTACTGTTGCTGCTATATTTTTGGTCTTACCATTTATCTTTTATGGTGTGGTGCGTATTTTTATGAATCCACGTTTTGCTATAATTGTGGCGTATGCATTCTCATTCTTTGTGAGCGGACTGGCTCGGTACCTTGCAGTGCCATGGGGACTTGCTACCGATTTTTTGTTAATTCTTGGGCTTGCCAATTTATTCCTGCTTGGTTGGAAAGATACCGATTGGACCCCCGCCAAATATTACCTTACTACACTGTCTATAGTATGGATGGCCTATGCCTTTTTCGAACTTGTAAATCCTGAAGCAGTAAGTGCTGCTGCCTGGTTTTATGCCATGCGTGGTATTGCTTTTTATCAGGTCTTACTTATTCCTCTGGCAGCTATGGCCTTTACAAAGTTGAAAGACCTTGATATCTTTTTTAAAATATGGATGATTCTGTCGCTGGTCGCATTTGCAAAAGGTTTTCAGCAAATTAGTATAGGTCCCGATCCTTTTGAACAACGCTGGCTTGATGCTGGAGGACATATTACGCACGTACTATTCGGAAAGCTCAGGGCTTTTAGTTTATACGATGCAGGTACCTTCGGTGCTTTAATGGCCTATAGTTCTACTGTTTTTGCCATCATAGCAATTGGTCCGGGAACCAATAAAAAGCGACTGTTGTTTGGCGTTTTATCATTTATTAACCTGATTGGGATGTTTCTTTCCGGAACCAGGGGAGCGTTAGCCGTACCAGCAATGGGATTCTTTTTGTTTTTATTCTTGAGTCGAAATTTTAAAATTTTTGCCATTGGATTGGTTTTTGGCTTTTTGGTCTTCTCCTTTCTAAAGTATACTACCATCGCGCAGAACGTTGATCAGGTAAGACGTATGAGGACAGCTCTTGACCCTAATGACGCGTCGTTGCAAGTGAGAATAGAGAATCAAAAGAAGTTAAAAGTTTACCTTGCGTCACGACCGTTTGGAGGAGGTATTGGATCGGCAGGTAATTGGGGCTTGCGTTTCAGCCCAAATACATTTTTGGCACAAACACCTACCGATAGCTGGTATGTGAAAATATGGGCAGAAATGGGCGTCGTAGGACTGCTTTTACATTTGTTTATTTTATTCTATACGCTCATAAAATCGTCAGCAATGGTGTGGAAACGGCTACACGATCTGGAATTGATATTTATTATGTTGGCGCTTATATCGGGCTTTTTTGGGATTATGGCTGCCAGTTATGGAAATGGAATTTTGGGACAAATGCCCATCTCAATGCTGTTAATGTTGTCCTGGAGTTTTGTCTATTTCTCTCCGAAATTGCAAAAGGAAAAGGAAGAGCAATTGCCCGAGAACAATAAGCTGTTTATTGTTTCAAACGATCCTGCAACCAAACTCAAGGCAATATTTAAAATGAAGCCTCCGGAAAGGAAGGATTAGGACTGTTTTATTCTTCTTATCAAAGGCTTCTCATGCTGACAATTGTGGGTTGAAGTATATCTTATTTCCCCTGAAAGACTTATCGTGTATTCTCACCTCTATAATTCCAAAATAATACGACCTGTATTTATTTGCGTAAGTGATGAAAATTAACACGTTAAGATGTTTTTTATTTAAAATAAAATCCTATGTTTGCACGCGATTAAATATATAATGTCTAATTTATTAATTTATTAATTTTTAAATGGTTAAAGAAAACGAGAACACCTTAAACGAACAAGCTGTTGAAGGAACAGAAGGTGTAGAAGCTAAAAAAGAAGCTGTCGAGGTTCAAACTGAAAAAGTTGAGACAGTTAAAGAAGCTGCTCCAAAAGAAGCTGCCGCTGAAGTTGTAGTAGAAGAAGTTAAAGCAGATGATGGTATGAAGAATGTACCAGTTGATGAATTTGATTGGGATGCGTTTACAAGTGATGTAGATAATTTCTCAAAGACTCAACGAACTGAATTAGAAGAATTGTATAACAACACTTTGTCAACTGTTCAAGAACTTGAAGTTGTTGATGGTAAGGTTGTAACAATGAACAAGCGTGAAGTTGTTATTAATATTGGTTACAAATCTGAAGGTGTAATCAGTTTAAACGAATTCCGTTACAATCCTGAGCTTGCTCCAGGTGACACCGTAGAAGTATACGTTGAAAGCCAGGAAGACAGATCAGGTCAATTATTACTTTCTCACAAAAAAGCAAGAGCTCTTCGCTCATGGGATCGTGTGAATTCTGCCTTAGAAACTGATGAAATTATCAAAGGTTTCATTAAGTGTCGTACTAAAGGTGGTATGATTGTAGACGTTTTTGGAATTGAAGCGTTCTTACCAGGATCACAGATTGATGTGAAGCCTATTCGTGATTATGATGCTTATGTTAACAAAACAATGGAATTCAAAGTTGTGAAAATCAACCAGGAATTCAGAAACGTTGTTGTTTCTCATAAAGCTCTTATTGAAGAAGAACTCGAGCAGCAGAAGAAAGAAATTATTGCTAAACTCGAAAAAGGACAAGTACTTGAAGGTACTGTTAAGAATATTACATCTTATGGTGTATTTATCGACCTTGGTGGTGTTGACGGATTGATCCACATTACTGACCTATCATGGGGCCGTGTAAATCATCCTGAAGAGATTGTTGAATTAGATCAGAAACTAAACGTTGTAATTCTTGACTTTGATGATTCAAAGAAACGTATTGCTCTAGGTCTAAAACAACTTACTCCTCATCCATGGGATTCTTTAAACACTGAACTAAAAGTTGGTGATAAAGTAACTGGTAAAGTTGTAGTAATGGCTGACTATGGTGCATTCGTTGAGATTGCAACCGGAGTTGAAGGACTTATCCACGTTTCAGAAATGTCTTGGTCACAGCATTTACGCAGTGCACAGGAATTCATGAAAGTTGGTGATAGTGTTGATGCTGTTATTTTAACTTTAGATCGCGACGAGCGCAAGATGTCATTAGGTATCAAGCAGCTTAAGGATGATCCATGGGAGAAAATTGAAGAGCGTTATGGACTTACAACTAAGCATACTGCTAAAGTTCGTAATTTCACTGGTTTCGGTATTTTCGTTGAGATTGAAGAAGGTGTTGATGGTTTGATCCATATTTCTGATTTATCTTGGACTAAGAAAATTAAGCATCCAGCTGAATTTACTGCTATTGGAGAAGAAATTGAAGTGGTTGTGTTAGATATCGACAAAGAAAATCGTCGTTTGAGTCTAGGTCACAAGCAGCTTGAAGAGAATCCATGGGAAGTATTTGAAACTATCTTTAGTGTAGATTCAATTCACGAAGGAACAATTGTTGAGATTTTTGACAAAGGTGCTATTATTGCCCTTCCTTACGGTGTTGAAGGTTTTGCTACTCCACGTCACCTTGTTAAAGAAGACGGAGCTCAAGCTAAAGTTGAAGAGAAATTACAATTCAAGGTAATTGAATTTTCAAAGACCAATAAGAAGATTATTCTCTCACATAGTCGTATATTTGAAGATGTAAAGAGAGGAGAAGAGAAGTCACAGAAGAAAACACAAGATCGTTCAGCTAAAAAAGGTGCTAAGAATTTGTCCGATAACATGGAGAAAACTACCTTTGGTGACATTGCAGGTCTCGCAGCTCTAAAATCCGAACTGGAAGAAGAAGCCAGAAGGAAACTTGATGAGAGAGAAAACAAAAAATAGTCTTCGATGGAAGTAAAAATTGAAAAACAGGAAAATTACACTAAGATTAGTGTTCTAAGCGATAAGCTTGATACAAATGTTGCACCTGATTTAAAGTCAGAATTAGTAATGGTTGCCGGTAAAGGTGAACGTAACATGATTCTTGATATCAGTAGTTGTCAATATTGTGATTCATCAGGGTTAAGTGCCATACTTGTAGCCAACAGGCTATGTAAGAATGCAAACGGAACATTTGTCGCAACAGGTTTAAATTCTGAGGTAGAGCGTCTGGTTAAAATCTCTCAATTACATACTGTATTGAAGATTGCAGACACCATGGATGAAGCAGTTAGCATGCTTAACAACCATTAGGATTTATTCATAGTTAAGGTGAATTTTTCATTGACAATTTTGGGAAGCAGTTCAGCTTTTCCCACATCGAAAAGATATCCGACCGCTCATGTGCTGAATGCACGTGAGCGGTTTTTTTTAATAGACTGTGGTGAAGGTACACAGGTGCAGTTGCGCAATAATAAGATTAAGTTTGGTAAACTGAATCACATCTTCATTAGTCATCTACATGGCGATCATTTTTTCGGACTGTTTGGCTTGCTCTCTACCTTTAGCTTACTTGGACGAAAAAGTCCGTTGCACATTTATTCACCGGAAGGCTTAGAGAACATTGTTCGCAATTTATTTGATGCAGTTGGCGATCAGTTGCCATATGAGTTGTGTTTTCATGTTATTGATGGAAAGGAATCATCGGTGATTTTTGAGGATAAACATATAACAGTTGAGTCGATACCATTAAAGCATCGCATTACGACTTATGGCTTTCTGTTTCGTGAAAAGCCAATGGAGCTAAATATTATTAAGGAAATGATTGATGTTTATGAACTTTCAATTAAGGAGATTCTAAGCATTAAAGAAGGAAATGATTTTGTTACTAGTGATGGTAAGATTGTTCCAAATAGTCGATTAACACAGGCAACGCACAAATCAAGATCATTTGCATTTTGCAGCGATACTGCCTATTCAGAAAAGTTCTTAAAACAGATCAAAAATGTTGATTTGCTCTATCACGAAGCTACTTTCCTTGAGGATGCAGCTGACTTAGCTAAACAATCTTTCCATTCTACAGCACGACAAGCAGCCAGAGTAGCATATTTAGCAAAAGTGGATAAGTTGGTGATTGGACATTTCTCGCCTCGATACAAACGAGTACAGGCTTTTCTTAAAGAAGCAGCTGCCGTATTTGAAAATACCGTTTTGGCCGAAGATAATTTGGTGATAAAACTTTAGTGAAGATCTGTTTTACTGTTTAGTACTTGTTCCAGGAAATTACTTCATTTTCATTCTTTCTGATCTTCTTTCGCTTTTTACCATCAGGATAACCCAGAGTAATAACCAAGCCAATTCGTTTGTTGGGAGGGATATTAAGTAATTTTTGGATCTTCTTCTCGTCGTACCAACCCAGCATACAAGAACCCAAACCTTGCTCTTCCGCCATCAGGCATATGTGCTCGGCAGCAATACCAATATCAATAAGTGGATATTCTTTATTTTTTATAGCACCGCCAATTTGAGTTACCATCTTGGGTTTTTCAAGAACAATAACAATGAGTACAGGTGCTTGGGGGGCAAATTTGTTTAAGCCGATAATGCTGCTGTGCGTAGCTTTTGCTACTTCTAGTTTAAGAGCGGCATCGGTAACAACAACAAACTTCCAGGGTTGCGAGTTACAAGCAGAAGGAGCCAGTCGCGCTGATTCTAAAATCAACTCTAGCTTTTCTTGCTCAACCGCCTTGTTTGAATATTTACGGTCGCTTTGACGAGATTGAATTAGTTGGAGTAGTTTGCTCATGTAGTTTGTAATCGTATCATTCCTGCAAAGTCAGGGATGATACGACAATGTTTACTTTTCTTTATTCACCTGTTCGGGTATTAACCTTCACCAAACATCGACTCTAAATTTGTGAATTTGCTTTTGTAATCTTTAAGCGAGGCATTAATAACTGTTCTGGCCTCATCGGTTCCATATATGTGTGTGATTTCTGCATTTCTTGCTTCACCACCCGGCATGTCTTTGTAGGTCAGGAAATAATGTCGCAAACGTTCAATCACTAATTCAGGTACGTCGCTAATGTCTTTGTATTCTGCATATACAGCATCATTATTTAATACGGCAATAATCTTATCATCTGCTTCATTGTCGTCTATCATTCTGAATCCACCAATCGGGCGAACACGTGCAAGAATATTACCATGTGAGATGGTCTTTTCTGTTAGGATGCAGATATCCAATGGGTCGCAATCACCAACAATATCATCTCTTCCGGTTGCTGTAATGCTTAACTTAGCAACATTGCTGGCACAATAGGTTTGAGGAATAAACCCGTAAAGTGCTGGAATCACATTGGAGAAACGCTGTGGTCGGTCAATACGTAAATATCCACTCTCTTTGTCAACTTCATATTTTACGGTGTCGGTTGGTACCATTTCAATAAAGCTCATGATTACGTTCGGTGCTTCATCTCCAATCTCAATCCCGTGCCAGGGATGCGACTTATATCTTAGGCCCATTAAACGACCTATCTGATCCATTATATTACTCTTCATTTTTTGTGGTTTTCAAGTTTGCTGCAAAGTTAAACAATTAAGCAGTTAAATACCGATATTAGTCTTACGTATCTCTTAATTTGAAGTTACATGCACAATGTTATTGTCTTTCCTTCATGAATGCGTCAATTGCTGTACAGGCATTTCGGAGTCGTTCTTTGCCGTTCCCTTTTATGATGACGAAGGGAGTTCCAATTGCTTCAATTTCTTTAATGTATTTATCAAACAGATACATGCGGTTATCTTCATTCTCTCTTACCGGATCTTGCTCCCAAGGCATGTCCGGGTAGCAAACTAAGAACAAATCCATTGGAATAGAATCAATGTTATCGTCCAGCCATTCGGGTGCTTTCCCATACTTTTCCAGAAACCATACTCTGGTAATATGCAGCCAGGTGTCTAAGAAAAGAATCTCGTTTGCCGTACCTTGGTAGTAATGAATGTCAAGAATCTGTTGGCTTGCAATCTTGCACAAATCATCATATTCGTAGGGTCTGTGTAATTGCTCAATGTAGGTTCTTGCGTATTCTGGTATAAACTCAGTTTCGTATTTATCGGCTAACTGTTTGGAAAGCGTGCTTTTTCCTGTTGATTCAGGACCAGTGAGAACAATGCGGGTGATATTATAATTAATTGTCATAGGCGGGTTTGGTTTGAGCCAGCGATTTTTTCCATTCAAAATATCCATACACCGCCAAAGCAGTATATACTAAAAACAGAACTGCAGTAATTTGTAAATCTTTGTAGATGTATAATAACATAGATACTGCATCAACAACAATCCAGACCAGCCACTGTTCTAATATTTTTTTGGCAAGCATCCATGTAGCAATGATGCTCAGCGAAGTGGTGAATGCATCTCCATAAGGCACAGTTGAATCGGTATAGTTCTTAAGGATGAAAGCTATAAGAATAAAAACAACAATAGATGCTGCGGTTAGCTGTAAGGCTAATCTTTTATCCGTTTGTTTTATGGGGATGGATTCTGATTTTGAGTTGCTTTTTCTATTCATCCAGAAATACCAACCATAGATGCTGATGATCACATAATAAAAGTTCAGACCTGCATCCGCATAAAATTTGGCATTGAAGAAAATAAATACGTACACCAAGGAAGTTAAAATTCCCAATGGCCATAGCCAAATTTTCTGCTTGATCGAAAAGTAGAGATAGGCGAGAGCCGCTACTGTTCCAAATAGCTCGAGCCAGTTTACTTGGAGCCAGGTGATTATTTGTTCCATAGTTTAGTAACTATTTTAGTATCTGTTTGTAGCGTTTTTTATTCGAGATGATCTCAAGCGATTGTCGATAGGCGGCATCTAAAGGATTTACAATTTCGAAGTATTCGCTGTTGTTGTAGAGGTCTCTTGCAATTAGCGCTTTTAGCTGGGTTTTTATGTGATGTTCAGCAATGGCATATTCATCTTCAATTTTCTCAATACCTTCCTTTTTTGCCTCATCCCACATAATGCCTAATAGCGCACTATCAATCTGGAAATTATTTTTAAATGCTCTAAATTCAGGATAGTTGTTCTTCATGATAGCTCTGTTTTTATCAAGGTAGGTGAGGGCTGTTCTGTTTAATACACTTTTTCGAACCAAGTCGATGTATTGATCGGTATAGGCCGAGGTATCCATCGGAACAAAAATATCCGGCATAATTCCCCCGCCAGCATACACAATCCTTTTTGCACTTAGCGTTTCATATTTTAACGAATCAGGGAAATTAATACTGTCCTTTTCCTGAAGTTCGCCATTTGCAACTCTTCGATTTATTTCGTTGTTGTAGGCTTCTGCACCGTTGTTATAAGGCTTTTGAATGGATCGTCCGGTTGGTGTATAATAATGTGCAATCGTTAAGCGCATGGCTGTGCTATCGAATAATTCTATTTGGCGCTGTACTAATCCTTTTCCAAACGAACGGCGACCTACAATAATTCCTCTGTCCCAATCCTGTATGGCACCCGAAACAATTTCGCTGGCCGATGCACTTCCCTCGTTAATCATCACAATCAATCGTCCCTTCTCAAAGTTACCCTTAGGAGTTGCATGATGCGTAACTCTTGGATTGTTGATGCCCTCTGTATACACAATTAACTTTTCGTCGCTGAGAAATTCGTCAGCCAGTTTTATAGCAATGTTTAAATAGCCACCACCATTATTACCTAAATCGAGAATCAGGTGTTTCATTCCTTGTTGTTGCAAGTCTGTTAGGGCTTGTACAAACTCATCGAAGGTAGTAACGGCAAAGCGGTTTAGCTTAATATAACCCGTAACATCATTGGCCATATAGGCTGCATCCAAACTATATATAGGTATTTTGTCTCGTTTGATAGAGTAGTCTAACAACCGTTCAATTCCGGGTCTTTTAATCTTTACCTCTACGATTGTTCCCTTTTTTCCTAGAAGTCTTTTACGAACCCCGGAGTTGCTAATCTCAATGCCGGCTACATTCTCGCCATTAATGGAAACGATACGGTCTCCGGCCATGATACCAATTTTTTCAGATGGACCACCCGAGATGGTCGATACCACCATGATGGTGTCGTGAAGTACATTAAATTGAATGCCAACACCTTCGAAGTTACCTTGCAAAGGTTCGTTCATTCCTTTAAATTCTTTTTTATCCATGTAAACCGAATGTGGATCTAATTCCTTTAACATGGCTTTTATGGCAGCTTCGGTGAGCTGATCGTCATTTACCGTATCAACATAAAAGTTGTCAATTAAGCTCATTACTCTTCTGAACTTCCTCACCTGCTCGCTTTCTTGAGCCATAGATAAGAAGCTTGATGTAGCGAATAGCAATGTGGTAAGTAGTGTTATGATTAGCTTATTTGATGTCATAGTATTTGCTTTTTTTAAGAAAAGGCAAATTTAATGATTCAATGCTTGGTTTAATAGATTATTTGAAGAATAGTGGTAATCCTGAAGATTATCCATGAATAAATTGTGAGCGTGTTGTTTTATCACTAGCTAACAGGGAAAAGTTGCTGATCACTTTTACTTTCTGCTGCATCCTGAATTTAGAGCAAGGTTAAATAAAGCCTGACGTAATTTTTTGGTGAAAGAAAGTGAACAATGTTAGGGCTAGCCTAATTTTCGTGTATTCTCAGTGAATTATAAATTTCATGACAAACCCATGCATCTGTAGCAGCGTATCTCATTTGAGCAGGTGTAAGTACACCATTCTCCCAATTAGATAATTGCTGGTTCTTCGAAATGCGAAAGTCCAGAACGATGGCAGTTAGCTTTTTGAGGCTAGAGCTCTCAATGCCGAACTTCTTAGCGTAGCGCTGGAGATCAATAAAACTTGCTGGTTCAAACGCATGTAACTCCTGCAGGCAATGTATATCTTCTTTAATGGCTGCACCAATTTTAATGATATCGTTATCAGCTAAAACGGCTTTTAATTCAGCCGGAAGACCAATCTTATTTAATCTGAATAGGTAGGCTTTTTCTGCAGATGCTAATTGAAGTAGCGCAACTTTGTTGTTGTTTTTAATGCCTTTCTTGAACTGAGGTTTTGTTTCTGTATCAAAGCCAAGAACTGGTTGTATCATTAATTCCGGAAGAATTTGCATTAAAGTATCATAGTCTTCAACAACGACAACTTCGCCCTCGAATGCTTTTAGTGGTAACTCGTAAATCTCTTCCTTTGTTATTTGTTTTTGAAACATATTTGTTGTTTTGTAGAAAACTGAAATCGTACTAACTACGTAATTGGGCGCTGTCATGTTCCAAAAATGTAGTTGTTTTTTTTATTTAATTATTTTGATGTAGACTCATGACTATGCTTCAGGAGCTTCTGAGTCCACGTTGTTAGCAGCTTTATCATCGATAGAATCTTGCTGCCAATTTTCAGATCCATAAATAATATTGTGAATGTTGTTAACCAGTACCAGAAGTTTTGGACCCCAATACTGCTCAAAATTTTGTTTACATTCCCAAAGGGCATCATTCATCATGTCGGTATCACCCATTCGGTAAACTTGTATAAAGTCTGCCAGATCTTGATAAATATCAGCGTAACATTCAGAGAGTGATACGCTCAATGATTCTTCATCTTGTTGGGCTATTGGTTCATGAACCTCGGTGAAAATATCAAACTTTCCAAGTGTTCTGGAGATGCTTTGTTGAACCTGCATCCAGTCCTCTTCAGTTACAAATTTCTCCGTTGCCTCGTCCAATACCGAATTTAAGTCGCTTAACATGGCGCTCTTTAAATATATGAGCGGCAAGAGTTTTTGCGATTTAGCTAAAAAATCTTTGCGTTTTTCGCTTTCTGCTCCTTCGGCGAAAATGACATATTCTGCGGCGACTGTTACAAACTCCAGGACGCTTTTAGAATAGACCTTGTGTTCAAACTCTGTTTCCATTCTCTTTCTAATTGCTAAAATAAAAGCTTCATACCCTAGTGGGCTAAAGTAGTGCTTTTTTTTGGTGATGGTGGCAACATTGGCCAATTTATAGTCTACTGTTCAAACAATGATCTCGACCATTCAACACAGTTTTCTTTGTTGTATTGTATCTTTTTTTGATCGAATAGCCACCGGATTACCTTAATAACCTTGTTGTGTGCATAAGGTATTTTATCAACCAAATCCTCCATTTTATGTGGCGTTCCCGATAGTTGTTGTTTTATCTTTTTCAGGATGATATCAAATTCATATTGACTAAGATCTAATTCGTTTCGTTTTGAGCAGTAGTCGCATTGTCCGCAGCGTTTCACATCTTTTTGTCCAAAGTACTCAAGCAATATCTTACTTCGGCAATGATGGCCGGTGGTTGCATAATGCAATGTGGCATTTAGTTTCTTTTCAAAAATTTCCTTTTTCGTATCGTAGTTTTCCTTCGAGATGATCAGCGATTTGGCATCAAGCCTTTCTGTGGTAAAGATGATGAACGGTGTTTGCTTGCTTGGGATGTAGTTAATTATTTTGTGCTTTGACAGGGCAAGTAATATATCATAGACAATCTCTCTGGTTGACTGTAATCGTGTAGCAAGTTGTTCTTCGTCTATTTTAATGTAATCATTAAAAATACCAGTGTAGGAGCGAAGAATCAATTTAATTAGTGCGTCGTATTTGGCATTGGCCACCTGAAACTGATAGAGAGCATCTCTGGCCACAAGAAACATGATCCTCGATGGATTCTCGACTTCATCAGTCGTTTCTATGTAGCCTTCCTGCTGCAATATCTTCAGGCTGTTATATGCTTCAACATAGTCGAATTTAAACTGCTTACAAAAGTCAAATAACTTAAAGTCGAATACATGTCCTTTCCCTTCGCCAACAGCAACACCACAATGATTGCAAGCTGCATGGTAAATGGATTTTATTTTATCTCTGGCTGGGAAGCTTTTTGCCATTCTGGTTTTAAGCTTCACTTCATCGGCAGAATTATACAGCAGCACCGCGTAGGATAATTTCTCATCTCTGCCTGCTCTGCCAGCTTCCTGATAGTAAGCCTCCAGCGAATCAGGTATGTCAACATGAACAACAAAGCGGACATCAGGCTTATCGATGCCCATGCCAAATGCATTGGTAGCTACAATTACTCTTATGCGGCCCGATTTCCATTTTTCCTGTTTATCCGATCGACTCTTGTTATTAAGACCAGCATGGTAGTAATCTGCCCGAATACCATTTTCTGAAAGAAATAAGGCAATCTCTTTAGTGTTTTTTCTGTTGCGAACGTAAACAATGCCTGTGCCTTTGGTTTTAGAGATTATTTTTAACAGATAGTTTTTCTTGTCCTCAACATTTCGCACAATGTATGTTAAGTTCTTTCGCTCAAAACTTTTTGTAAAAACCAGCTTCTTTTTAAACTTTAATTTCTCCTGAATATCATTCACTACATCAGGAGTTGCTGTTGCAGTAAGCGCAATTACAGGAACATCCGGAATCAGGTCACGAAGCTCTGCAATTTGTAAATATGAAGGTCGGAAATCATAGCCCCACTGCGAGATACAATGCGCCTCATCCACTGCAATCAGGTTTACATGCATCAGTTTTAAACGTTCTTTAAAAAAGGAAGATGCAATACGTTCCGGCGAAATGTACAGGAATTTATAGTTGCCATAAGCACAATTATCAAAAGCTACTTTTATTTCGTGTTTGCTCATGCCCGAATAGATGGCCATTGCTTTAATGCCCTTCTGCTGTAGGTTTTCAACCTGATCTTTCATTAAGGCTATTAGAGGTGTTATAACCAAACAAATTCCCTCGCTATGCATGGCAGGTACCTGAAAGGTAATTGATTTGCCACCACCGGTAGGTAATAATCCTAATACATCGTTTCCTTTAACAACTGCATCAATAATATCTTCCTGCATTGCTCTAAACTTAGAGTAACCCCAATACTTTGTTAATATTTGTTGATAAGTCATTAATGAACGTTTTTATGCAAATTTAATGTTTTAGCTGATTACATGCGTGATTGAGAATCGATAGGTGACAATTAATTTGTGTTAACTGGCAATTCTCCGCGCTAGCTAAGCAGAAAACAAGTTTCATACGATTAAGTGCGTGTTGTTTTAAAGATCACTTTTAATAACTTTTTTAAGCCTATAGCGTATGCGGAGGAAGAGCTAATGAATATGATACCATGAAAATAAAAGATACCCGGAAAGTATTTTATAAAATAGCAGCGCTGTTTATCACTGGTGTAGTTCTGTTTGGATGTGCCCCGGAAGAGTCTGAAAAAAGCAAAAGTACCGAGCGAATCATTAAAAAGGCAGCTATTCATACGCAGGATGATGATCTCGCGAAAGCCAAGTCGATTATATTTTCATTACCTAGTCCGCTGGAAACAGCTATCTTGCTTAAGCGTGTGAATGCAAAATATAATGCCGATCTGCTAAATCCTCATAATAAATCGAACAATTACAATACACAAAAGGCGCAGGCTTTAAACATGGGTATTTACCTGGCCGATTTATGTTATGCCAGCATACATGAGCAAAATCAAACTACCATACATTATATGTTGGCGGCGCAGGATATTGCTGATAATTTGGGATTATTAAATCTGGTTGATGTTTCGGTTAAAGACCGCTTGGAGGCAAACTACTTTAATCGCGATTCGGTTATTTACATCATCTCAGAAACTTTAATGAACTCAAATGCATTTTTGCAGGAGAATAAAAATTCACCGGTACATTCAATTGTGCTTTATGGCGGCTGGATAGAAGGTTTGTACCTTGCAACAGAAATGGCAAAGGAGGCTGATAAAATGAATGTTAGGTTGTACAAACGAATTCTTGATCAAGGAATTTCGCTTGAGATCCTGCACGAGATGATTGAGAAATATGAGGAAACAGCAAATGTTGATGATTTATTAAAAGATTTGAAGCAGCTTGAAAAAAGTTTTTTACTTTTAGACGAAAGTCTTGCAGATGAATTGGACAGTGAAACGGTGAATCCAGAGCTTTCCTATAAATTCGATGCGCTTTTCAATTTAATATCAATAACAAGAAATAAATATACATCCTAAGCTATGAAGTCAATACTGATAATTTTTACGGCTTTGCTCTTTGGAATATCTGCACAGGGGCAGTGTTTCCAGTTAGCGAAGGATAATTCGAAAACAGCAATGGCTCCATATGTGCACGATGGAAACTATAATGCACTTGTTTTGAACGAAGGGCAGAATGCCGAAATTTATAAAACGTTTTATTCCGATCAGGAATACCGGATACTCTTCTCGAAAGAAGCTACTTTACCCAATATTCAATTTACCATCATGGATGAAAATCATGTGGTACTATTTTCTAATAACAATGATTCCTCAGTTAATAAGTGGGATTTCAAATTAGATAAAAGTCAGAAATTAATTATTAGTTTTAAAATACCAAAGGCTGATACTGATCAGGGACGCGCCATTAAGAAGGGATGCATCTCTGTGCTCATCGGTTTGTTGCAAGATGAAAAAGCTTAATAGAAAAATATAGTTTATTTATTAAATGGGAAGGCAGATATGTTTTCCCATTTTGTATTTTTATCCTTTCTTAAAATCCATGCAATTTGAATCCACAAATATTAACACAACTCAGTAATCTCTTTAAGGTTTGGACCGGCAAACTACCCGAATCACTGTTACCACTGCCACAATCAGGTTCTGATAGGGTGTACTATCGGTTAAGCTCAAAAGAACAATCGGCAATTGCGGCTTACAACCCGAATGAAAAAGAGAATATCGCCTTCATCGAATTTACCGAGCATTTTTATGAAAAAGGTTTACCGGTGCCCAAAGTCCTTGTTAAGGATTTAAGTAAGCATATGTATTTGCTCGAGGACCTGGGAAATGAAACGCTCTACGATTATGTGAGTAAATCGCCGGGTAAGCCTGATGAGCAGACCATTGACCTGTACAAATTGTCGCTTACAAAGTTGGTAGATTTTCAAACTGAAGGACACGAAGGATTGAATTACCATTTGTGCTTTCCGCGCGATAAGTTCGACAAGAAGGCCATGATGTGGGATTTAAACTACTTTAAGTATTATTATTTAAAGTTGGCCGCTGTTCCTTATGATGAGCAGTTACTGGAAAACGACTTTGAGACTTTTACTGAATACCTATTGGCAGAGAATTGCGATTTTTTCATGTACCGCGATTTTCAATCACGTAATGTGATGATTAAGGATGGAGCACCATATTTTATCGATTATCAGGGAGGAAGAAAAGGGGCATTGCAGTATGATGTTGCATCCATGCTATATCAATCAAAAGCACAATTACCCCAGCATGTACGCGATCAGCTTTTTGAACACTATATTGATGCACTGAGCAAAAAGATTGAAGTAGACCGTGATGCGTTTACTGCCTATTTTTATGGCTATATGCTTATTCGCATCTTGCAGGTGCTTGGTGCTTATGGCTTTCGCGGGTATTACGAAAAGAAAGTATATTTCATTCAGTCGATTCCGCCGGCAATAGAAAATTTACGTTTCCTGTTTACAAAGATCGATTACAGCAAGGAGTTTCCGGAGCTATGGAAGGCGCTTTCTTTCATGCTGAAACACGACAACGAGGGAACAGAAAACTTAGCGGCTGATCGCTTAAATGTAAGCATCAATAGTTTCTCTTATAAAAAGGGTATCCCGCAAGATCCAACAGCCAATGGTGGTGGTTTTGTATTCGATTGCAGAATATTGCCTAATCCAGGCAGATTAGAACCATATAAGAAATTAACAGGACGCGATAAGCCTGTAATTGATTACTTGGAAGATATTGGCGAAGTTGAAGACTTTGTTCAAGGTGCGCTAAAGTTAGCACGTCAGGGAGTTGGGAATTATAGCGCCCGAAATTTTAATCATATTATTTTTAGTTTTGGTTGCACCGGCGGGCAACATCGATCGGTGTATAGTGCCGATCGCCTGGCAAGCTATCTTAGCGAACATTTTCCTGATATCAACATTATACTAAAACATCGCGAACAAAACTTTTAAACACGCAAGCATGGAAATACTTGGAATTGACATAGGCGGATCGGGCATTAAAGGTGCTCTGGTAAATACAGAGACAGGTGAGATGCTGACCGAACGTCACCGAATTGAAACACCACAACCTGCAACACCGCAGGCAATAGGCGAGACAATAAAAAAGATTGCTGAACACTTTAAGTATTCGGGTAAAATTGGTTGCGGTTTTCCAGCAGTCATGCAGCAAGGTGTTATTAAAACAGCAAGTAATATTGACAAGAGTTGTATTGATGTTAACGCAAATGAGTTGTTTAGTCAAATATGCGGCTGTGATGTGGAGGTATATAACGATGCCGATGTAGCAGGTTATGCCGAGCTTAAGTTTGGTAAAAGCAAAGATTTTAAAGGCATGGCGGTTTTTCTAACCATAGGAACCGGAATAGGATCGGCCTTGTTTTATAACGGGGTAATGATGCCAAATACTGAGCTGGGCCACATTTACATGAAGAACGGTAAGAAAGGTGAGTTGTATACATCTGATGCGGTACGCAAACAAAAGGAGCTTAATTGGAAGGAGTGGGGCGATCGATTTAACAAGTACCTGCAGTATATTGAGTTTCTTTTTAATCCTGAATTATTTATTATTGGTGGTGGGGCTAGCAAGAAGTTTGATAAATTTTCTTCGCAGTTGAATTTAAAAACTCCTGTTGAACCGGCTCAGTTGCTTAATCAAGCGGGAATTATAGGCGCAGCATTGTTGGTAGAATAAGCATTATTGGAAGATGATTTTGCCAGTTTTCAATTGATCCTCTAATAGAACGCTGAAATAGTAGGTGCCAGCTGCAAGGCCGTTTCTTTCAATTTGAAGCGATTGCTCGCGTTGTTCTGTAGTATAAATAAGTATCCCCATGCTTGTGTACAGGTTGAATTGCCACATTTTTCTGCCTGGGTTTTCAATTACAATTGTGGTGTACGTAACTGCCGGATTTGGGAAAATGAGCAAGCTTTTCTCCTCGAACAAAAAGAAGCTTTTATTGATAATGCGGGAATGTCCATACGAACCTAATTGTAGACGGTAATAGTTTTGTGTGTTTTTTACAGGCTTAACATCCGTAAAGGAATAGAACTCATCCTTATCTGCACTGCCGCAGAGGCCAACAATATCGCCGATGTTTTCAAAGTTAATGGCATCGGTTGAGCGTTGTATGATGGTCCCATTACATTGATAGCCGCCCTTTAATATCCAATCCAGTTGAATTTCTTCGTTGCTAACAATTGCAGAAAAATCAACCAGCAAAGAATCAAGTTGGGCCATGCTCTTTAACGAACCAAGCAGCAAGAATAAGATGAGTACCTTTTTAATCATCACATGCCTAACAGCACTGCTGCAGAATGGTTGTAGAATAAAATGAGTTTAACAGCTTTTTAAAAAGTGAAAAGTAGAAAGTGAAAAGTGTAAAATTAAGATACACAAATAGTACAAAAGCAATGTGTGGGTTTAACCAACAACCAACAACCAACATCTTATCATCCGTTTACAGTTCCGCGTTTGCGCATCGACCAATTTAATACCCATATGCCAGCCAGTAGTGCGATAATGCCAATTATGAATGTGGTGGTATAACCAAAAAGCTCGTAGAAGAGAATACCTAGAACCGGAGAGAAAGAGGCCCGCATACCGGTTAGGGATAAATGTACCGCCTGATAATCTCCGGCGTCTTCATCTTTGCAAAAGTAGGCGGAGCCAATGCTCCAGAGTAAGGTCATGGTGGAGGAGAATAAACCAAAGAATAAAAAGGCCAATATGAGTGGATAGTAGATTTGAATTCCAAGTATTTCTGTGCCGCTTGGAAAATATTTTGAAAGGATGATGCAGGTTAAATAGAGTGCCAGCGCCAGCAAAGGTATAACGCCAAACTTTCGTGGGTCAATCTTTCCGAGCCGTCGGCCAAAAAATGGCAGGAGCAAAATAGAGATTGTAACTGCTCCATTCTTATAAAAGGCCAGACTGCTGTAGTTCAGGTTTAGTTCCTTTTCTAAAAAAATAGTAATCACCGACACGGTTACCATAAAGGCAAATCCATACAACATAAAAGCAATCTCGAAATCGCGATAACCCTTATTGTGCCACATAATTTTCCATGATCGCTGCAAGGAATCAATAATTCCCGATTTAATATCCTTCTTATAATTCTGCCCTACAGGTTCAATAAATTTAATTTTTGATAAGAGTACTACCGATACAACACCTAAAACACCCATGAGCGGGTAGATGTAACGGAACGAGAAGGGATCATGATCCAATAGCAATCCGAATAAAAAGGTGCCAAGCATGGTAACAATGCTTTTAGCCGAAGAGGCATAACCAAATAATTTTCCGAAATTTTGGTGCGAGTAGCTCTTCTTTAAAAACAGGTTGATGGTAGGGAAGATTAGCGGCCAGGCCAGGTAGTAATTCAGGAAAAGCCCCAGAAATATATAATGATAAGTTATATTCGAGGTTAGTTCCTGTATGTCTGATGGAAAGAATAATAAAATGAGCAATGGTGCGCGGGTTAGGATACTCACCATTCTTAGGAGTTTCTTTTTGTTTTTTGTTCGCCGTAAAAATTCGTTAACAATGATGGTTGGTAACAGCATCATCATGCTAAACTGAAACAGGAAGCTAAGCATGTAATTAGAGCCATGCATGCTTTTTAGAAAAATGAATTCGTTCAGAACAACGATACCGGCCATTAAGCCTTCAAGCACGGAATAACCCATGTGTAGACGAAACGTTCGGCGCTCGTCACCATTAATATTTAGTTTGAATAAATCCATTGCTCGAAATAAGGCTGCAAATGTAGTTAATGAAATAATAGCAGTAGCTGATATTTGCAATGAAAGTAATGTTAATATTTGGCTGGTATTTTATACCCCTTGAACACAATTTCTTTAGTACATTTGATCTGCTGAAAAGTAAATCACTAACTGCCTGGCTAAAGAGTTTGCCCTAAATGCATTTTATAGAGAGGTTTCTGATTTACTAAGCGGAATATGGATTTTATATTGCCCTTATTCCAGAATGGTGTGGTTAATGGTTTATAGCGGATAGCTACCACACATTTAAAAAGACACTGCAACAATGATAATTACGGATAGAAATAAACTTAAATCGTGGCTTGACCAAAATTATTGGTTTGAGGATGGATTTATTTCTAAAATTGAGCAAGATTCTAATGTGCTGATTATCACAGTTGGATTTCAAACAAAAGGAACCTATGTAGCTGGAGAGCCAATGACAATTAAAGAATTTGATTTAAAACCAAAAGGAATTAGCAATTGGACATTTTCGGACTCAGGATTTAAACCAGGTTATGACTTGTGCATTGAGGGATTAGATTTAGTGGAAAATGATTTTGGAATTAGATTTGAAACTCCAAATGTTTTCGAGTTGACTTGTGAAAGCATTGATGTTAGTGAACCAAGAAAAATTGAAACATTTACAAAACCGTGGATAAGTGAAAGAGAGATTTTTGTTTCGGCGAACATGGATTCTATTCCAAAGCCTGACTTCTGGCTTAATTCATTTAAACAGTATTCTGCAAATATCGGACTTCGTGTTTTCGGAGACATAATTAAAGAAATGGACAAAATCCCATATCCTGATTATAGTGGATTTTTCATTCAACGACTTGACAGGATAAAAGAAAGTGACAAGGGAATTTTTATAAAATCAATTACTCAAAAAGGTAATGACTTGAATATTTCATTTGAACTTAATGACGCTGAATTGAAAACAGAATGGAATATTTTATTTAAAATAATTTCAAATCTAAATGGACTAAAAGTAAACTGTGGAAATGTGACTTTCAATCAAAATGAATGGATTGATTTTATTACGACAGATAAATTACCAATAGATTTGGAGAGAATCAAAAACGTGTGGTAACAATGTATAAAAAACATAAGTGGCTCAGTCGTTTACGGAACATTTGTGCATTTAATCAGCTCCGCCAAATCTGCGATTTGACGAGTTGGTTATTTAGTTTAAATTTGTGTCAAAACGCAAATTTGGCTCAGTGCAAATTGACAGGTAAGTGCTTCGAATTCACTTACGTTTCTTATACTAACCGTTAGAGTCTAATAAGAAAAATGAAACAACAGAACCAACATAAATATTATCGTAGACTTTGGCTCAGAGAAAAATTACCATGGTTTCTTATTAATTTAGGAATTGCTAATAAAGGAAAAGACTGCTCTTCAGTTCAATCATCACATCACTGGTATGTAATTGATGAGCACAAATTAGGTTGTTATTATTGCCAAGTAGAATTAAATATCGCAGAAAAAATAAAAGATTGGGAAATTTCATATTTAGAAAATGAATCTAAAGTGCTTTTCAAAAATAATAAAACAAGTTTTGAAGTATTTAATAAGAATCTTGATTTAGCTAAAAACATGGGTATTTTAAAAATAGCTAACGAAGAAAAAGAAATAACAGACTCTAATAACATTTAAAAAACAAAGCTAACTGCCGTGTCCCGTCAAAATCTTGCTGATTGATGCGCATCAGTTCGTTCCTCGCGGAACGCCTGATTCGATAAATCCGCTTCGATTTTTTTTACATACGTCCGTTGTAGTCAATTTAAAGGACACATCAATTAAAAGCATGAGAATGGAGATATTAGTATTTATAATGGTTTTGATGGGAATAATTGCTGTTCCCTTTCAGTATAATATTGTCCAGACCTTAAATAAAAATGGATATAGTTCAACGATATTTATGTTTTTACCTTCAGACCTAAATAATTATAGAAAATTGATTAAATCTGTTAATAATGAAATTGAAAAAAGAAGAATGAAAACAAACTATTACGGACTAATTATTTCATGGAGTGCAGGAATAACTTGTTTCCTATTATTCTTCTTTATTGGGTTAAATTCATGATAATTGATTTAACAATACTTAGGTGTTGAGTTATTCAGACAATAATAATCTAAATAGTCTCACTGGAAGCTCTATTAGATTGACAGGTTGATTAGAATTAAAATTGAACAAAATAGTATTGAAATAATGAAAAACTGGCTACAACATTGGCTAAATTAGCAATACGGGGATTAGTAGTAAATTGATAAACTTGAATAAATATAAAAACTGGTTGTAGTTTGAAAGATAAGCTCTACGTCAACCCGTGCTGGTCATAGCCGTTACCGTTGAACTTAGCTTTCGAAAGAATAGTATCTGAAACTACTTAAAGGATTAAAATGAAAATAGAATATATTTTAAGCAAGAGTGATTTTCTAACATATCAATTATATGCCGCGACAAAATCAAAAAGCATTATTAAGAATAGAAGAAATGCGAAGTTAATACCACCTGTGTTCTTTATTTGTATTGGAATCTATTTATCAATTAGAGATAACTCTGCATTTGGCCTTATCATGTTTATTATTTTAAGTACTCTATGGTTTGTTTTTTACCCTAAGTATCAGAAATACAAGTATGAAAAGCATTATAAAAACTTCATTGATGAAAACTATAAGAACAGAATCGATATTATTACTTCAATAGAATTTGAATCAGATTACGTAACTTCAATTAACAAAACCGGGGAAGGTAAAATTAAAACGTCGGAATTGAGAAAACTGATTGAACTGAGAAATCACTTTTTCATTGAGTTAAATGATAAACAAACTCTCATAATTCCTAAAATGGCTATTGCAGAAATTGAAAGGTTTAAAAAGAAAATTGTTGATTTAAATATTTCATATGAAGATAGTATAACTTGGGAATGGAAATAAAACTTCGTTGAATGAAATAGCAGTCTCTAATCGCTGATATAGCTATGCCAATATTGATCTTCCAGATTTTTGTAACAACATTGAAAACTATACTTACATGAAAAATAAAATAGTTAGGCTGATTGAAAAAGGCTTATTCTTTAATCTTGTAATATTAATGTCAATTAGGTAGGTCTGCTTTCGTGCACAGCGTAATTTGTTGTAAATTTATGACGAGGTAATAAAAACACAAATAAATGAGAAATATATTCAAGTTGCTAAT
>JBFHES010000035.1:0-25364 GCA_041584015.1 Bacteroidales bacterium | reverse complement strand
GCCAACACTTAATTTGTCAGTAATTTCTCTGGAATAGCCCAGGGCAAGCTCCGTGTAGCTAACCGCATCAATGTTAATGTTGTCAAGGTTGGCTGTTTCACCTATAAAATGCGCATTACCATGACGAGCTAAGAGTAAAAAGTCTCTGGGTAATGAAAATGCAAAACTGTTCTTTTGGCTTAAGTCGAATGATATGCGCGATTTTCCAGCCGTAAACCCAAAGCCTAGCAGACTGGTTCCAACATCAAACGACATGGTGTTGTCGTCTAGCAAGAAGCCAGAGAAATCAGAGAAATTATTCACTATATCAATGAATTCAAATCCCCTGTTTTCAAATCCAACTTGTACGGATGAAAGTGCAGGAAGTCCAACATACACACGACAGTCGCCCCAGAGTGCTGGGTTGAGTTGATGCTTTTGCTGCATGTTGTGCATATGATACATGGTGATATCTTGGGCCGAGAGGCTCAGGCTGGCGAGTATAAGCGCCACTATTATGTTGATTTTTAAAATTGATCGTTTCATAGTTTGTGGGCTTAGTCGTTATTAATTTCAAAATCATATCTGAGTAACATCCCAACCTTTAAGTCCAGCATGTAGTCTGAAAAGAACGTTACTGTTTGGCTGGCACTGTTGGTTGTATTTACTGTAGCTGTAAATATTATTTTATTAGCACGTGCCACATTGGTTATTTGCTCTTTATTGAGTTCAATAATTGTGTGCTTTTCGGTTGCATCTGTCACTTCTCCATTGGCATCTACTAATGCCGGATCCAGAATGTCAATAGTTATTGTTTCCATTGTTTGCCAGGTCATGGAGTCTACAAAATGTAATTGCGCATCTGCCTCAAAAGGAATTCCGTTGGTCGTTAAAATCGATAGGTGAGCGTATGTTGCATCTGCTACATCATCTTCGCTAATATCGATGTTAATAGTGTCGGTAAAGGCAAGTTGATCAATACTTAATGCAAAAGGTGTTTCTATTTCCAGTCCTAACTGAACTTTACCTTCATTGCTTACAAAATTAGAATATACAATTCCTGTATTTACTGAATCAGGATTTGTTATTACGGCTCCTCCTATGTTCAGGTTTGTAGGAACGTTGGCCAGAAAATCCGATAACTGAGAGTTGTTATTCGAGATGGTTACTTTTTCACCGTCGATGCTGTCGCCTACCAGTAGTGGGTAAGGTAGGGCTATTGGGTCCGAGTTAAGTGATTGACTATTGCCATCGGCATTAACACCTTCCAGATCAATGTTAAATGCGAATGGAATACCAATGTTGTTATCTACAATAATATGGATTTTAGGATCGTCCAGAGCGATGGTTCCGGAAAGTTGGTCGAGGGCTTCAAGTCCTAGATCAATTTGTTCCTGATCAATTGTTATTTCTTTATATCCCAGCCATCCTTTCACGAGATCAAATTCTAAGTCCTGTAATTCGAACTCAAAACTCAAGGTTGATGATGAATCAAACTCGATCCATGTTGTACTTCCACCCATGGCAAAATTGATTTCTATTGGCAAGTAGTTAAAAGGATCAACCGGACCTTGCGTTAGGTCAAATTCTGCACCTGATAAATCGAGTACCCCGGATGATTGATTAGAAGCATCTATTGAGAAACTAACCGGACTGCCATTTATGTTTGCTGTAGGGAAAGTCACCATCAGATTTGCAGGAATATTAATAAATGAAGCAATGCTGTAGTTAATGCTTGCATTGTTTAGCCTTAAGAGTTGCAGCTGTTCAACTGCTTCAAACGATAGATCAGTGGTGTCGGTTAAGCTGTTAAGTGCTTGATCTGGTAATTTCGCTTTACCACCTACAACTTTTAAATTGTTGGAGTTAATTGTAAAATCCAGTCCATTGGCCAACTCAACCAAAACAGGCGAGGTTGTCTCTACCGTGTTGTATTCGACAAGCGTTATTTTAAAAATATTGTAAAGCGTTAAACCGTTCAATGGAATAGAAGATTGTTGTGTTTGACCTGCTCCAATATTGGTAAATGTAAAATTCCCCAGATCAAATGCAGTGCTATCGCTATTAAGCGTTTGAAGCAACACATTAACAGAGGCACAGGTTACAGGAAGGTTGTTGGTGATGGAGAGGGTGATGTTTCCTTCAGAGAAGGTGACGTATTCGAAGTCGTCAAAGTCGCTAAAAATAAAGCTTTTGCTATCAACCGACTGCAGTACGGGTAGGTTTGAGAAGTTGCCGTCAAGCGAAGTAATGTAGGAGGCCATGGAGGTGTCAACCGCTTCAAGCATTTCTGCTAACGAGGCACTTGCTTCAATTGGTCCGAAGTTGTCGAGTTCAAGAATTCCTACCTTAAATACCTGACTTTGCGGTTCCTGAGCAGGGATGGTAAAAAAGTCGGCAATCTCAAATCCAGCAATGGAATCGGTTCTGTATGAAAAGTTAATAACCCCACTGTTAGCAATGTTAATGTATTCGCTCGTATCTGAAATAAGATTATCGATACTTAAGGATGCATGCCCCAATGGTACAGCTATTCCAACATCGTATGTGTCGTTGTCAGCTAGCTGCAATTCCTTTTTGCAGGATATAATTGTTAGTAGAACCAGCAGCATGATTAATGACCGCCTGGTATTCGAAAAAATAAATTGCATGGTTAAGTGTTTTGCGTTAAACAATTGCCGTTCATCATGTAATGCATTCCGGAAAATTATCGGGAATACTACTTTACATTGTAATTATACAAAAAATTATCGCTTGTTCCAACGAATAGATTAAAGCGATTACCTCCCTTAACAGACCCAATACTGAATTGTGTATTTCCTAAAAGAGGAAAACCATTGTAAAGTGTACCATCGCTATTAATCAAATGAATGGTGTTGCTGTTTCCTGAAATGAGTCCCAGTTTTTTGTTGTTTCCCGGGAATTCAAAATAAATAGGAGCTTCAGTTATCGATTCTGCGCTTGTGTATGAACACAGGCTTGTCTTTTGTTGATCGTAAACACTTAGTTGATTGTTGTCAGTAAATACAAAGTCATTCGTGCCATCTGCATTAATGTCTTCGAAAAGAAAATAATGATTTGGAGAGAAATCCTTGATTTTTAATGATGATGTTTTACCATCGGTATCAATAAACCAAATTGTGCCTTGCTCATCTGTAACTATAAATCTCGATTGGTCCTGGTCGAAACTGATTGCATTCATATTTGAAGGTTTAAACGTGTCGTCTGCTTTAACACGCTCTTTGCCTTTTCGGTTCAATATGTACAGACGATTTTTATCGCTAAATACAATATAGTCCTTTGTTTTCGACCTGATGTGACGAATTGTCTGCGTTACTTCAGACTCCGTTTTTTTAAATTTCCAACCGTCAACTATATTCCCATCCTTTCCATATAGGTAAACTCGTTTGTCACTGCAAGGAATAAAAAAGCGGTAGTCCTTATTGTTTTCGTAATCTGCAACACCAACACCTGCAGTAGCATTGCTGTTAAATGCCACCGGGAAGCGCTCAACATGATTCCCGTTTCTGTCAAGAACAAACAGCTTTTGCTGGGTGCTAAAGAGCAATTGCAGTTTCCCGTTATTATAATAGTCAATCTGATGCACCTGACCCAATATGGCAGCATTTAATTGCTTTTCCCAAAGTATTCGGCCTGCATGATTTATTAGATAGATCTTATTGGCGTTATCCTGTACAAAAATTTCTTTCTGATTGTTTTTATGGTTTCTTACCAGCTGAGGTTTCATTGAGATGGTCGTGTCGAATCCTAGTTCCCATGATGTCCGGGGTTTATAGGTGACAACCGGATCGTATTTTATATAAATATCCGTGGAAACCATTTCTGGTTTTTTACTGGCTCCTAATTGATAAGACAGACTTTTGAATTTATCAAAACAGTTTAAATGTTCGTTAAATGCTTTTAGTAATTGAAGATCTAAAAGTTGCTCGAAAATCTGTAGCGAAGAGCCAGGCCTGATGTACACATTGATGTTCGATTTGCTGGCAATGTTTGAACTGAAGGACTGAAAATCTGCATCCTTCTCCAATGTGTTGTTTAAGAATATTTCTTTTACATAGGCCCCAATTGATGCAATTGAGTGACCAAAAATAACTGTGTTTTCGTAGATGGTGAAATAGTTTGCCTCCACTGAAGAGAAATATGGGCCGAATAGTAAATGGATTAACTCAGGGTGCGGAAACTCCGAACAAGTGATTTTTGTTGCATCATCAATCCTGAATTCATGTTTGCCAGAAGATGCATCCAGCTTGTTTTTCAGGGCATATTGTTCTAAATAATTATGCATTAATTCTTTGCTCTGGTTGGCACCATTTGAGTTGATGACAAAAAAACTGTTTTTTGCAAGTGATGATTTATCACTTCCATAAAATACAAGTGCAAAGTTCTGGTCGATTAGTTTGCTAAATAAATCTTGGGGCTTGCTTCCTGTTGATTTTTGTATGGCAGCCAGGGCTTTTTTCTTCTTACTGCTACTTGCGCTTCGATCTCTATATTCATTTAAATTTTCAAAGAAGAGTTTCATGTCGGAAGCAGAGAAGGAAATGAAACTGTTGATAGACGATGGCATGTATTCAGTTAGAATATGTGCACCTGCTTTTACATTAGCATAAATATTTATATAGTCTGCCAATCCTTTTGAAGAAACTGTGAAACCATTCAAATAAAGTTCGTCATCCTTTATCATGAGATCGAGTTCCGTCCATTGACCAAAATGTTTGGTTCTAAGAATTTCTTGTTTAATCTGTTTGTTGGTATGTAAAGCTATTAGTTGGTTGAACCATTCGTGATCGACGTAAATGTTGATTAGGGCATTTCGGCCAGCAGTAGCAGCTATATAGCTGAATTCTGGATTATTGTTTAGGTGCTGTTCATTGTCAAGCTGACACAACGCAGATTCCAGCATAAAGGTGTGTCTGCTAATGATGAGCACTCCTTTATAAGCCGCAAAGCATAAGTTGTTTTGTTTGCCATCAATGTGCACAAAAACATCCTTACCATCATACTTTTTTTCTTGTATCTCGCCAGTTTTTGCAAGTTCAGTTTTAAGCAGCTCAACAGCATTCATAATCTTAGAAATGGTAGGAAAGGCTGCAATTATAGCATGGCTGTATTCATTCTTCGACGTGAGTTCGGTATTTAACCATAGGTCTAATTCCTGAGTAGAGAAATTAGTGGAAGTGGTTTGGTGCAAAATAGAATCAACAGAAAGTATTAAATCGGCAACATTCTTAAACGATTCAATATGGTCCAATTCATCAAGCATTGGATTACCTTCTTTAAAAAGGTCTATTAATCTTTCGGCATCATTAATTTTGAAGAAGAATGGCGAATTAGATGAGATGGCGTTTAAGCCACTTTGATTTTTATATGCTGCATCAGTATTCGAAAAATAGTATAATAAATAGGCTATACCTGTAATAATGACTGCAATTAATAACCACTTTAAAATCTTACTCATTTCCGGACGCTTCTTTTTTTAGTGCACTCAAAGTTAGTCGCAAAAAATAAATTCCCAAAGCAGAGGCTAACAATAAATAATATCTATAATTGTGCACGCAATCATTTGGGCAAAGCACAGAATTTATGACACATTTGAATCGCAAATATTGGAATGATATTTATGAGGTAAGTAATCAGCCAGGCTGGGATGCGGGTGAGATAACAGCTCCGCTAAAAACTTATATTGATCAGCTAACCAATAAGGATTTGAAGATTTTGGTGCCGGGTGCCGGGAATGCGCACGAGGTTGCCTACTTGTTTCGGAAGGGCTATACAAATGTATATTTATGCGATTTTGCTGAATTACCAATTAAACGATTTAAGCAGAGATACCCTGATTTTCCGGAGCATCAAATTTTGGAGCAGGATTTTTTTCATCTGAATGATCAATTTGACCTAATTATTGAACAAACATTTTTTACAGCAATTGCACCAGCTGATCGACAAAAGTATGTGAAACAGATGTATGATCTGTTGCTGCCAAAAGGGAAACTTGTTGGTTTGCTGTTTAATCATGAATTCAATAGTATACATCCGCCATATGGTGCGTTTCCCGAAGAGTATGAAAAATTATTCACTCCATTTTTTCATTTGCAAGTTTTTCAGGTAGCCTATAATTCAATTAAACCTCGCAATGGTCGCGAATTATTTGTTAACCTCCTGAAAAAATAAATTTATAAGGAATTGCCGGAGAACATAGAGGAATCGTATTTTATGGATTTGGCGGGTATTTAAAAGAACGGCTGCTGGCAACATTAATCAAATAGCCAAAACCCGGTTTCATTGTTACAATGCCATTAATAGAATAATAGGGCCAATATATATGACCCTTATGATTTTTAATCATTTCTTGTTGGGCCGAAAGGTTCATTCCCGCGCTTGCACTCTCAATATCGATAATTGAATTACCTAGATATCCAACATAGTTCCAGCCAACAGAGAGGTTGAAAGTGAAACTCTCAGGTAAGATAGCATTTCCGCTAATAGCTAGTGTTTTGTTTGCGCCAGACTTAACCAGGTATGCTTTCCCATTAATTATGTTGCCTATGTTATTGATGCCGAAATAAGGCCAGTAAACATTCCCGTTTTCGTCTTTAATAATTTCATTATTGAGGTAAAGAGCGGAACTGAAAATGGAATCGATATTAGGATGCACTGGTTGAATATAAGTTGATATAAGCGACCAACCTTTTTCCAGACTTATGTTTTGGGTGGCTGTACTTGCTTCGTATGCACCTATGTCGTATCCGCTGCCCAATGGTCGTGCTGTGTTGTTCAGGTCGAATTGCAATGCAGGATTAGTCGTTGTTGTTCCATCCATGTTTATGCCCGAATCAATGGCAATTGACAATGGTGCCAATGTGTAAGTACCGTTTAAGCTGTCGGTAAAATGTATTTCTGAGCAATGATGGAAAAGCAGATTAGTTGAACCAATACTGTCCAGGATATTACCTGGATTGTCTTGCACTGCTATATTTGAAAGTTGCGGGTATTGAATTAAATTGTTGCAAAAGACATTTGGCGCGATATGGTTTTCAGCAACATAATACACCGAATGCGACCTGGGATTAATGATGGTGTTGTGATATATCTGAAGGTAATTAGCTGCTGTTGGTTCAAGGTCTTCGTTGTAAATCGTAATTCCATTTACATTCCAGCTTCCAGAATAACTTATCCCTGCATTGATGATAAGGTTGTTGTAAATTGATGTGTTGTGTCGGCCAAAATCGACAATGCCATGCGCATAGCCATTTTCAATACGATTGTTGTAAATGTGAGCGCATCCGCCATCTCCCAGCTGAATGCCGTTGCCATGATCGAAGTTGGGCGCGATGTTCTGAGATGGAATGCCATACCCGTAATTTGAAATAATATTATCGGCAATTATGGATGTGCCAATCTCGCTTGAGACTTGAATGGCGTCCCAGGCAATGTAGCTGAATGTGCAATTTCTTATTTCAACATCCTTCATGTTCCAACAATATCGTCCGCTGGAGTCAGGGTAGTAATATGTGGTGTGTCCAATGTAAGCACCTTCATTGCCTGTATGGTGAATGTAGCAGTCCGTAATTGAGATGTGTTCCATTAATGCCCTGTCGTCATTAAAACTAGCGTTGTAACTGCTGGAATCAGCACAAATTGGGTAGTCGGTTTTTATTCCTGAAACACTGGTGTAGGCTACTTCGATGCCTTTTATGCTAAGGAAATCGCAATCCTCAGAAATTGAAAGGCCAACATCATGTGTACTGGTATTGTTAGCGCCGTTTAGGATGATTCCATATTTCGATGCATCAACAGATTGAGCATATAAAGTGGCGTGTTTTACGTTTTGAAACTTTAGCTGGAAGGACCAGTTTAAATCATTAAATTCCAGATTGTGAATGGCACTTTGATCATTCTCTATTATCACTGGCCAATTTAATAGCTCGGCTGTTATGTTTTCGTTGATATTACGAATCGTAAGATTGCCTCTTGGATTTGCACCGGATTGAATAATGATAAGATCGTTGGCGTCAACATTCTTTAGCTGCATGTTTATATCAGCAATAGGAGCGCTGCCATCAAACAAGTCCTGGTTGGTAGCAATTAAAAAGGTGTCTTGATAAGGGGGCGTGATCTGTGAATAAACACTGGAGCAGCATAATAAAATACTCGTAATGGAAATGATGCTGAGGAGTGTTTTAAATTTCATTATAAACAATTGTTACATAAAGAGAAGGTACTGATTTTTGCCTAAAAGGTTACGAAAGAGGAGAGATGTAGTTTGCTCGTATGCTGTCAGATTTTCATAAATTCTTCCACAGAATGAACCAGATTTGTAAGTTCAGGTCTTAGTCCGTTAATGGTCATTTCCGATTGTTTGTAATAGGGCTCTCGAATTGCCATCAAGTCAACAATAAACTGGTTAAGTTCATCGGGGCTTTTGCCATCGATTAGTGGTCGTGGCATTTTAGCTTTTTTTAAGCGGCTAAACAGTGCAGCAGGCGACATGTATAAATAGATGGTAAGGCCGGTTTGATTCATCACTTGCATGTTGTCGTTAAAACATGGGGTGCCGCCACCTGTTGAAATAACAATGTTCTTTTCAAGCGAAAGCCGCATTAATTCTTCGGTTTCCCATTGCCTGAATTGTTCTTCGCCAAATTGCTTGAAAATATGACTAATGAACATTTGCTGTGATTGTTCAATTGCTTTATCCAAATCAATGAACCGAAAATTCAGACATTTCGCTAACTTTCTGCCAACAGTTGTTTTGCCACTGCCCATAAATCCGGTTAAGTATATTCTCATATTGCTTGTTTAGAAAAGCGACATTTGACCGCTATCTTCATCACTGTCTGGCTTCTTTTTTGGTGCTGGTTTTTCTTTTTTATCTCGTGTATCTTCTATTTCAAAATCAACATCCTGAATTTCATTCTTACTTGCTTCAGGTTTCTCAGGTGCTTTCTTTACCGCCTTCTTTTTTGCCTTCGGTTCGGGCTTTATTGGCTTTTGCTTTATTTCTTCATCAGTGGTGACTTCTTTCGCTTTAGTAGCTTTTCCCGTTTCCTCCATAGAAGCAGCTTTTTTCTCTGGCTTGCTTTCCTTCTCTGCGCTTTCTTTTTCGGTTACTTTAGTTTTCTCTTTTTCAACAGAAGTTTCGGGCTTCGGTTCGGCTGTAGTTGCCTTCTCTTGCTTTTCTACTTTATTCGCTGGCTGCTGTTCTTCTGTCTTAGTGTCAGCTTCTTCGGTGTTTTCTTGTGCAGTTGGCGTGCTAGCTTCCGGTTCTTCTGCCTTTGGTGCTTCCATCTCCGACTCGTGCTTGCGAAGCGGTTCCATCCATTCGAATTTTTTGGCTTCAAGCGTGGTTACTCTTTTTCCTCTGGCCTTGAAGCTCTTTACTCCAATAAATTCATCGCTGTCAATCTCCTGATCTTCTCTGTCCTTGTGAATGCCGCCAAATATTACTTTTACACGCGAGTAATAATCGTCGCTAATGGAAACCAATTTAGATGCCTCGGAATCTTCATTGATAAAGTAACTGTTCTTATCGGTTAGATCGAGTTCGAAACGTTTGAGGTAATAATGTTGCTGTTCACCATCATAATGAATAACAGTGAATACTTTGCCTGGTTTGTACTTTTCAATAATCAGTAAGCCATCTTCATAGTGATTGGCCAGATCGAATGTTGTTAATCTGTAGTACCCTCTTTTGTTAAGGTATAGGATTTTGTCTTCTGGGAAAAACTCGCCCAAAAATTTGCCACGCTCATCACTGTTGAGTCGGAAAACATCTTCATCAAACCATATCTTACGGCCACCTAAGGTCGAAAGTCCTTTTTCTTTTAGCGTGATTCTATGTGCATCGTATTTGCTTAAAATGTTACCCATCGATCCTCTTCCCTTGATGGATAAATCGCCAAAGTCCATTTCGAAAATGGTTTTACGCAATTTTGGTTTTGGCTTAAGCACCACTTTAATAACTTCTGCTTCTCCGTTTGGGTTAGCCGAGAAATATAATATTCTGGAATGTTCTGTGCCTTTTGTAACATCATATTCCTTATCGCGGGTGATTCCTTTTACGAAAAAGCGTTTCATGTAGGACGATCCCATACGCCCATCTTTGTACACAAGGTTATAAATGGTGCGCGTATCGTTTGGTTTAAATACGGCTATGTGCAGGATGTCTTTACCAACAAACGATTTATCGGAAACTTTAGTGATTAACAGTTTTCCATCTTTCCTGAAAACAATAATGTCGTCAATGTCGGAGCATTCACATACATATTCATCTTTCTTAAGTGCTGTTCCTATAAATCCTTCCTTGCGATCAACATATAGTTTCTCATTAGCAACTGCAACTTTGGTTGCAATAATTGTATCAAAACTCCTGATCTCTGTTTTACGCTCTTTCCCTTTGCCGTACTTCTTCTTAATAGTTTGATAATACTTAATGGTATATGGAACAATATTCTCAAGGTTGTAATCAATTTCCTTAATTTCTTCCTCAATATTTTTAATGTGTTCGTCGGCTCTAAATGAATCGTATCTCGAAATACGCTTAATCTTAATTTCCGTTAATCGAATAATGTCATCGCGGGTTACGTCACGTTTGAACATTTTTTTATAAGGATCGAGACCTTTGTCGATGGCCTCAATAATTGCTTCAAATGTTTCGCATTCTTCAATTTTACGATAAATCCGTTTCTCAATAAAAATTTTCTCGAGTGATGAAAAGTGCCAGTCTTCTTCAAGCTCGGCCTTGCGAATTTCCAGTTCCTTCTTTAAAAGATTCAGCGTGTTTTTTGTGTTCGTACGCAGAATTTGGCTTACTCCAAGGAATTTCGGTTTTTCATCCTCAATCACACAGGAGTTAGGAGATATGGAAAGTTCACAATCTGTGAAGGCATAAAGTGCATCAATAGTTTTATCTGATGAAACACCTGTTGCTAAGTGCACAACAATCTCGACTTTGTCAGCGGTGTTGTCATCAATCTTTTTGATTTTAATCTTGCCTTTATCGTTGGCTTTCAGAATAGACTCGATTAAACTGGTGGTGTTTCTTCCGAATGGCAATTCGCTAATGATTAGCGTTTTCTTGTCATTTTTCTCAATGCGTGCGCGCACCTTAATTGCTCCACCTCTTAGACCATCATTGTATCGGGTGAAATCAGCCATTCCCGCCGTAGGGAAATCCGGAAATAATTCAAAGTCCTGTCCCTTTAGAATTGCAATTGAAGCATCAATTAGTTCAATAAAGTTGTGCGGTAATATTTTAGAGGCCAAACCAACGGCAATACCTTCTACTCCCTGGGCAAGCAATAATGGGAATTTAACCGGATGTGTAATTGGTTCTTTGTTACGACCGTCGTAGCTTTGGCGCCATTCTGTTGTTTTCGCATTGAATACCACATCCAGCGCAAACTTTGTTAAGCGGGCTTCAATATAACGCGGAGCAGCTGCTCCATCGCCGGTTAATATATTACCCCAGTTCCCCTGTGTATCAATGAGTAATTCTTTCTGGCCAAGTTGCACCATTGCATCGCCAATAGAGGCGTCGCCATGTGGGTGAAACTGCATGGTGTGCCCAACTAGATTGGCCACCTTGTTGTAGCGACCATCATCTAGTCGCTTCATGGAATGAAGAATTCTGCGCTGAACCGGTTTTAGTCCATCGTTAACATGAGGAACGGCTCGTTCAAGGATCACATAAGATGCGTAATCCAGAAACCAGTCTTTGTACTTGCCGGGTAAGTGAACGATCTTATGTTCTGCCGATCCTTCAGTTTCCTCATTTAAGGATTCCTCAAGGTTTTGATTTTCTTGTTCCTGATTCTCTAAATTGTCTTTTTCCTCTTCGCTCATGTTTGCTTGCCAACTGAAATTTGAATTAAGCACAAATATACAAGTCAGAATTGAAAACAGGAACTATACTGATGGCAAGTTAATAACAGCCTTTGTGAATAATCGTGTGATGCTCTAAGTAGCCATGTTTTACAATTAAAGAAATATAATCAGGAGCCAATCGGAGTACCTGCAGTCTAAATAATATTAAAAGTTAACCACCATGTATTTTCGCCAAATGGAATCTTCCTGAAGTGAGCGACCACCGCCGTTTCTTCTGCTGGTTGCTGTAATGTCAATTTCTGGAATAATGCCAGATCGTTTAGCTAAGTGGTATGCTTCTTCGTTCGATAATTGATTGTTAGAATTTTTTTCAGCAGGTAGGTGTAAGCTTTTGGGTTCGCCTACAAAAGCAACATCATCCTTGTAATCATAAAAGGAGTTTCTGGTAGAACTATCGGCAAGCCAAATTTTGTCTGGCACTAACACTTCTTTATAAATGGTGTCGGTTAAATAAACATAAACCTTGTTGCTGTCGTTTCCGATAATTACTTCCTGACCAATAATGGCAAATAAACCAAGCACTACAATTAGAATTGCGGCTACCTGATACAGTGGAAGTGCATAATGCGCAATTTTGTTAATCGTTGATTTAGGATGCTGCTTATTGTAGCTGGACATAAGTTTTGCCTTTAAGTCTGGTATTTCAATTTCATCCTTAAGCGAATCTGTAGCTGTCTTCAAAATGTTTCTGAAATGTATATATTCTTCCTTGCTAAGAACAGAGGAAACCAGCTCTTTTTCACTTAAGCTCAATTCAAGAAAGGCTTTAGATTGTAGCAATTCTTCTATCTCCGGATTTAATATCTTGTCTTTCATCTTAGTTTAACTTAGGGTTATAAATAGCTAGTTTGTCTGATAATTTCTTGAGCGAGTAAAATAGTCGTGACTTTACCGTGCCCTCAGAACAATCAACTATTGTTGCTATTTCTTTTATAGGTAATTCATGCTCGTACCTTAGGATAAAAACATCGCGGTGTTTTTCGTCCAGGGTGTGCACTTCTTTAATTAAGTCGCTTTTAAATTGGGTGTTATCTAATTGTTGTTCTATTTTGGTTTCCGATACAGAATCGAAGCTGGCTGTCTGTAAATGTCGTTGGCGCACCTCCAAACTTCGATACTCATTCTTGCACATGTTAGATGCGAGTACAAATATCCAGATTGCAAATTTTTTCTCTGGATTATAGTTGTGTGGCTTTTCAATGATTTTTACAAACAAGTCCTGCGCAAAATCTGTAGCCTTTTCTGAATTAGCCCCAAGCATTCGATAGAAATAGCGATAGAGTCGTTCGAAAAATCGGTCGTATATCAAGCCAAAGGCATTGTTGTTACCATCAATTACCATTGACATTAATGCTTCGTCGCTTAGTTTATTTAGCTTTTTGCCGAATATCATCAATCTATTCTGCGTCAAGTTGTGCTTTAATTTCTTCGGTTTTTCCAACCTTGTCTGCAACTGCTAACATAATGTTCCTTATCCACAATGCTTTTGCTTCATCGCCAGCAATCTTATAATGTTCGTAAAGTGTGTTAAAAGGAATCATGTAGCTCATATTAAAATGATCAACCACCGATTGACTCATATCGTAAATATAATCACTTGTAAGGTAATCGAGATGAAAGCGCTGCTCAATATTTTTCTTTAAATACGCAATGTTGTCGTAGCGTTCTTCTGAATACCTGAATGCAAGGCCTTCAACATAAAGATGCTCTGCAAATGTGTCGTAAATATGATGCGACATGGAACTTGCAAAATATACCGGGCGATTACCTGCGTTTTTAATAATGTGATTTAACAATTCAACCTGATAAGCCCTTGTTAGGTCGGCACCTTCTTCACTTGAGCTCGCATGTTCTTTATAATAGTCGCCAATGGATTGATCGAATACCGGAATTTCATACTTCTTAAGAATATTACGCATGTACTCATCTTTAAAAAGCAAACTGATGTTTAAAACAGCCACGTCTGTTCTAATGCCATTTGCGTATTGTTGAATCCATTTGGGGTAAGTATCGTTGTCGCCGTGCACAAATATAATTGCATTGTTTTCCGTAGACATCAGCATGTTGTAATTAGCGGTCATAATGCCGGGAGAGCAGTCGCCGCTTTCGAACCACAATTTGCTGTAATGCTTAACCTGTTCGTAGTTATTCTTCAATTCATAATAAGTAATAATGTCAGAAAAAAGCTCAACACGATTTGGGTCAATCTCCATTGCTTTAAACAGGAATGGTGCTAGTTCTTCATTGTTCCCGCCATTCCACCAAACAGCATGGTTGTATTCAAATGTCTCAGGAATGCTACTTTTCATGCCATCAATAATATCTGATAAACCCATAAGTACATCTTGTTTATTGGACTTCCATTTCTCTGGTTTTCCGGTAAGGTTGGCCATGCGATTCGCGATATAGTAATTATACCAGGCTTTTGCATTTGTAGAGTCTTCCTTAATTTGTTCTTGCCAAAGCGATGCTTGCTCAACATACCAGTTGAATGATTTAAGTTGTTTTACAATACTGTAAACGGGTTGGGCTGTTTGCGCATGCATAGCAATGCTGGCTATAAATGTGAATAGGGTAATAAATGCTGATTTTTTCATGATTCTGTATTTTAAACAAACTCAATTACACCTAAGTAATTGTGGGGTTCAAAATAGAATGAAAAAAAGTTGACTCTTCTAATCACATGGCTAAAGGATGAAACCTGCTTAGGCTTGTTGGCTAGTTTATAATATCCCATGGAATAATAAAAGCGGTTTCGGATTGATTTAGATCTGCCATTGTTATGTAGGTATTTACAAGCAGCAATGTAATTGTTGAATTTTGATCGACATAGCTATTGCATAAAGTTTCTTGGTATAGCAGGCACATTGAAATAAAAAATGCTTATTTTGTTAACACAATTTACAATCATAATAAATATTCAGCCGTGGATTACAATTGGAAAGATAAAACAGTTTTAGTAGTGGAAGATGAAGATTCAAACTATTATCTTGTTGAAGCCTTTCTGCGAAGGGGAAAAGCAACAATTGTAAGATGCGACAATGGCAAAGAGGCCGTTAATTATTGCATGGAGCATCAGAATATGGATATTATTTTGATGGATATTAACATGCCGAAATTAAATGGATTTGAAGCTACAACCATTATAAGTGGATTACAGCCAAATGTCCCTATTGTTGCATTAACAGCTTATGCCATGGAGGGTGATAGGGAAAAAACTCTTGAAGCGGGTTGTGTGGATTATATGGCTAAACCTCTTGATCAAATGGAGTTTATGGCTATGGTTGATAAGTATATTCTCTAAAGTTTAAGATTCCTGCGTTCATACTTCTAGCTAATTCTGATCGAAAACGGACAGTGGCTGTTTTGTTTTTATACAGAATGTGTTTTGTGCAAATTATCTAAATACTTCGTCTTCTTTTGTTTAAGGTTCTGGGTTTAATTGTTGATAGATCAGCGATATAAATTAACCTATATGAATTAGAACCTAACCCGCCATGAAAAAACTGCTTTTATTGCTAGTACTAACCACACTATTGGAGCCTGTTTTTTCTCAACAAATTTGTATTGCCGATGATGAACTTGGCGATTGCTATACGCCAAATACAGACCTTGTGTGTTTGTTCTACGAATTGGACACTGCTTCTGATAGTATTTATTTTATCATCGAAACATCCTCGGATAGAACGGATGATTTTGGCTTTGCCATTGCAATGGATACCGATCTGGTTATAACTAACGGAAGTTACTTGCCTCAGAACAACTTGTTTGTTTCAAGTGCCAATAATTCAATGAAGTTCGATCTGGTTGCGTATGTTTATCAAAACTCCATCTTCCCTGGTGTTTTTGCCAATGTTTATGATGCCAGTATGAGCCTCGTAAGCTCGATTGATCCACATGTAAAATTCATTTCGTCAAAAAAGATCGCAATTGGGTTTAAGTATTCGCAAATAGCCCCACATCAAAAAATAAACCTCTTAGGTGGCTCTGGCTCCTTCGATGTTGGTCCAGGTGGTGCAGGTGTTTGGGATGTACTGCCAGATGTATTATACGCTACCGTTCCATCGCTGGATAAACCCGAGCTTGTTATGCCGGCGCACGAATCGGTTAATGTTGATTATAATACGGTGCAACTGCATTGGTCTCCTGTAAAAGGTGCTGTTGACTATCATTTGGAAGTTTGTGTAGATATCAATTTTGTGAGTCTGTTGCTACCTGTTACCTCAAGCGATACTTTTTATAATTGTACCGGATTACTTCCGTCTACAACCTATTATTGGAAAGTTCAGGCAATTAAAGATTCGGTGTCCAGTATTTGGAGCGACCATTATCAATTTACTACGGCCGAACAAAATGATGTTGCCTCAATCGATGGAATAGAATGTTTGAAGGTCTTTCCAAATCCGTCGTCGGGTAAATGGTATATTAACGAGCTGCCTGGATGTTTGCCTGACCGTTTCCAGGTAAGAATGCTAGATGTTGGAGGTAGACTGGTTAAGGATTTTGGATATGTTACCAAAGATGCGTTTGGCGAAATTGAGGTGCCCGGACTAAACAAAGGCAGTTATTTTTTGGAGTTCCGATTAAGTAGAGATAAATTTCTGGTTAAAAGATTAATACTCAAATAAGATTTAATCTTAATTATTACATGCATTTTTTTTTTGAAGAGCAGCCATTTATCCGATGGCTGTTTTTTTTATACAATCAATTGATCTGAAAATCTGGTCTCCGTTCGGTTCCGAAAAATCTTATTCAATAAGTAGCAATTTGCTTGATGACGCTTGGGCGGGGTAGGTGGAGCGAAAGATAGGCTTATTAGAGTCATATACTTTAATCGGTTAATAACTGAACTCTTAATTGGGATTGATTTTTTTATCTTTGCAATCCACAAAATATTTGATGAAAATGGCTGCTAAGAAGGAGATTGTGAAAACCCCGTTAATGAAGCAATACAACAGCATTAAGGCAAAATTCCCTGATGCAATACTGTTGTTTCGAGTTGGTGATTTTTACGAAACATTCTCTGAGGATGCTATAAAGGCCGCCGGAATTTTAGGTATTACCTTAACGCGACGAGCTAATGGGGCAGCTCAGTTTATTGAACTTGCCGGATTTCCTCATCATGCCCTGGATACGTATTTGCCGAAACTGGTTCGTGCCGGGCAGCGCGTTGCTATTTGTGAGCAGCTCGAAGATCCTAAAACAACAAAGAAGATTGTAAAGCGCGGTGTTACCGAACTTGTAACTCCAGGTGTTTCAATCAACGATAATATTCTGGATCATCGAGAAAATAACTTTTTGGCAAGTGTACATCTTACTAAGAATCTTGCTGGTGTAGCTTTTCTTGATATTTCAACTGGTGAGTTTTTAACTGCAGAAGGTAGCTTCGAGTATATTGATAAATTATTGCAGAGCTTCCAGCCAAAAGAAGTGTTGTTCGAAAGAAGCAAGCGCCAACAGTTTAACGAATTGTTTGGTACTCGTTTTTATACATACCCGCTAGAGGATTGGGCTTTTTCAGAGGATTCTGCAAAAGATCGCCTGCTCAAGCAGTTTCAGACTAAATCATTAAAGGGGTTTGGTATACATAACCTGCCGCATGGTGTTATTGCCAGCGGTTCGGTGCTGCATTATCTCGATTTAACACAACATGATCGTACAAGTCATATTACTGCACTTAGCAGGATTGAAGAGGATCATTATGTGTGGTTAGATCGATTTACGCTTCGAAACCTGGAGTTGTTCAATTCATTGCATCCGGGCTCTTATAACTTTATGGATGTGGTAGATCGTACTATTTCTCCAATGGGATCGCGTTTGATGAAGCGATGGGTTGCATTGCCTTTAAAGGATATTCAGCCAATAAACGATCGTTTAAATGTGGTTGAGCATTTTATTCAGGAAGAAGATATTAAAGCGCAGATTGAAAGTCATGTAAAGCAAATAGGCGACTTAGAGCGATTGGTGTCGAAAATAGCTGTGGGTAGAATTAATCCACGAGAGGTTAATCAATTAAAGAATGCACTCGTCTCAATTGATCCTATTAAAGATGTTTGCGAACAAAGCACTAATGAGAGTTTAAAGGCTGTTGGTGATCAAATAAATAAATGTAAATCGGTTAGGGAGAAGATTGAACGTGAAATTAGTGAGGATGCCCCAACTGCACTTGTAAAAGGTGGAGTAATGGCTGCGGGTGTTTCTAACGAACTTGATGAGCTAAGAAGTATTGCCTATTCTGGTAAGGATTATCTGAGACAAATTCAGGAACGAGAGATTGCAGCTACTGGAATACCATCACTTAAGATTAGTTTCAATAATGTGTTTGGCTATTATATTGAGGTAAGAAATACCCATAAGGATAAAGTGCCGGAAACATGGATTAGGAAACAAACACTGGTTAATGCCGAGCGATATATTACTGAGGAGCTTAAAGAATATGAATCAAAAATTTTAGGTGCTGAGGAAAAAATCCATGTATTGGAAGGGCAGCTGTTTGCTAATCTAGTGGCTGGCCTTTTCGAGTTCATTCCTGCATTTCAGCTAAATGCTGCGTTGGTAGCTAAAATTGACTGTTTGCTTTCGTTTGCAACTATTGCTCAAGAATATAATTATGTAAAGCCTGAGATTAACAATACCGAGGTTATTGATATTAAACAAGGCCGCCATCCTGTTATTGAACGTCAGTTGCCACCAGGTGAAGAGTATATCTCAAATGATGTGTTACTGGATCGTGATCATCAGCAAATAATTATTATTACCGGGCCAAACATGGCTGGTAAATCGGCTTTGTTAAGGCAAACAGCCCTCATTGTTTTGCTGGCACAAGTGGGTAGTTATGTGCCAGCCGAGTCGGCAAAGATTGGTTATGTTGATAAAATATTTACACGTGTTGGCGCATCAGATAACATCGCCCTCGGCGAATCAACCTTTATGGTGGAAATGAACGAGGCAGCAAGTATCTTGAATAATTTGTCGTCGCGGAGTTTGATTTTACTTGATGAGCTTGGGCGAGGAACCAGCACTTATGATGGGATTTCAATTGCATGGGCAATTGCTGAGTACATTCATGAACATCCGAAGTTTAAAGCTAAAACGCTTTTTGCAACACACTATCATGAGTTAAATGAGATGGAGAAATCCTTTAATCGCATACGTAATTTTAATGTGTCGGTAAAGGAGATTGATAATAAGATTATATTTCTGCGTAAACTAAAACCAGGAGGAAGTGCCCATAGTTTTGGTATTCATGTGGCACAAATGGCGGGAATGCCGAAAAGTGTTGTAGCGCGAGCCAATGAAATTCTGGGTGAATTGGAAAAAGTGCAGGAGAATCAGGAGTTAGCCAAGCCGGGGGAAACAATCGGAACACAAAGAGAGGGGTATCAGTTGAGCTTTTTTCAATTGGATGATCCGGTTTTAACACAGATAAGAAAAGAAATAGCTAACCTTGATATTAATAATCTGACCCCAATAGAGGCATTGAACAAGATTAATGAGATTAAGAAGTTGATCGGATTAAAAAAATAAGAAAAATTGAAACTGCTGCAATGTGCGTTTTTTATTGACATTCAAATAGGTAGATTCGCTACGTAAAAGACAGCGAAAAAAATCTTAAATTTTTCTTTAAAAAATGCGCTAAGATTGTTTGTAGGAAAAGAAAAGTTGCTTACATTTGCAGTCTCAAAACAAGAGTAAAACACGCGAGAGTAGCTCAGTTGGTAGAGCACGACCTTGCCAAGGTCGGGGTCGCGGGTCCGAGTCCCGTCTCCCGCTCAAGTTTTAGAAAGCGGCCTGTTTGTTAAAAACAGGCCGCACGTTCTTAAAAGAATTGAAAGATGTTTTTAACATTAATTTGTTAAGCCCAGGTGGCGGAATTGGTAGACGCGCTGGACTTAAAATCCAGTGACCTTTGCGGTCGTGCCGGTTCGATCCCGGCCCCGGGTACAGAAAGCCGACTTTTACGAGTCGGGTTTTTTTGTTTTGGTACAACATAGGTACAACTTTTGACCATTTTGTTGTACCCATTCTCACAATCTTTCTTTTCTTCTCAAATTCCATCAAATTTGTTCACTATTCCTTTCTTCTGAAGATTGGATAACTTGACATATCCCGTGGTTTAGTTTTTTTTATGTCCATATTCAGACAATTACTTAGAATCTATATTAATAGTGATGGTTGACGCAAAATAATTTAGATTCGTGATGACAAGACTTTTGTAAATAGTAATTTTATTCCTACTAAAAGCATTGCACGTTACATCTTGTTAATGTCAACTAGGCAATGCTGCTCTCACAACAGCAATAAGCAGTTACGAAATATTTTAGGTATGAACTTTCAAATGATTTATGCTTTCAGTAATGAAACAAGCTTCCATTATACTATACCAAAAACTTGGTGTAAGCTTCCATTTTTGCCTCTTTGGGTGAAGCAGTCGAAAAGTTCTTCGTCAAGTAATGAGCATGGCTAAAAGAAATTGATTAGCATAACTAAATTCTTATAGCACCGAAATATTTGAACAGATGAGTAACAACTAGATATGTGGAGTTTAGGAATGATGTGCGTGCTAGTAGTATCTATGAATTTTAGAAAATTTTCACACCTTCAGAAACATAACTAATTATGAAAATCACAAATATTCTTTTACTTAGCCTTTTATGGCTACCAATAAGTTTGAATGCTCAAAATCCACAATTTGAATGGGCAGTTGGATTTGGTGGGACTGGAAATGACGAAGGCAAATCAGTTGCATATGATTCAGAAGGAAATATATACATCTCAGGGAGTTATTCTGGGACTGTTGATTTTGATCCCGGCGCTGGATATTACTTCCAAATGTCCAATGGCGATCAAGATGCTTTTATAGTAAAACTTGATTCTCAAGGTGATTTCATTTGGGTCAAAACGATCGGCGGAACTCAGAAGGTCTTAGCACATTCAATGGATATTGACTCAAATGGAAACATAGTCCTCTCCGGATCTTATCGCGGAAGTGTTGATTTTAATCCGGGACCTGGTCTTTATGTGCTAAGTTCTAATGGAATAAATGACATTTTCATTTTAAAACTTGATACATTGGGTGAATTTGTTTGGGTCGATAGTTTTGATGGAGATGCAAATCATGGAGGAGTCTCAGTTTGTACCGATAGCGTAAATAACATTTTCCTCCTAGGTGCGGGAGGCATAAGAAAGATTGACTACTTAGGAAATATCAAATGGCTGAATACTATAGATTTTCTTATATCTCATTCAGGCAATAGTCTTGCATTGGATGCTAGTGGAAATTTGTATGCAACTGGATTATTTACTGGAACCGTGGACTTTAATCCAGATACCGCAGAATATAATCTAACATCAGGTTCTATAGGTGATGCATTCGTCTTAAAAATGGATACCTCGGGTGGCTTTATTTGGGCTAAAAGTTTTATAAACACAGATAGTATTGGCGTTGCTATTACGGTTGATGATTTTGGAAATGTGTATACCGCTGGACTCTTTCTTGGGACCGCAGATTTTGATCCGGGATCCGGTGTATCTAATCTTTCATCTCAGAATCATACCTCCTTTTTATCCAAACTAGATATTAATGGCAATTTTTCATGGATTATGGTACTTGGCGATTTCTACTGGGATAAAATTAATGCGATTGCCACAGATGTTAACAATAATATTTACATATGTGGGAGTTTTGCAGGTACAATTGATTTCGATCCAGGTTCAACTGTTCTTAATCTCACCTCTGACGGAGGAAACAATGATATTTTTATAGCCAAGTATGACTCAATTGGCAATTTCCTTTGGGCAAAGAGAATCGGTGCTGGCAATAGAGATTTAGCAAATGACTTGGCAATTGATGGGTCAGGAAATGTATTTGTTACTGGTAATTTTAGTGGGCAAGTCGATTTTAACCCAAATGGGCCAGTTGCTATAATATCTGCTGTTTCACAATCGTATTCTTATGGAGATGCTTTCACCCTAAAGCTTTCACAATCTTCGGTATTAAAAGCAGATTTCACAGCATCAGAAACGCTACTTTCACTCGGAGATTCAATCCAATTTGTAAACCATAGTACAGGAAACACAATTAGCTGGGCTTGGGATTTTGGAGATGGAATTACGTCCGTTCAATCAAACCCTTATCATCTTTATCAAAGTCCTGGTATATATACTGTCTCATTATTAATAAGTGACAGTCAAACTTCAGACACACTTACCCGAGTTAATTATATTACTGTTAGTTCATTCCTTTGTGTGGATTCAACAGTTGTTGATATAGATGGGAACATTTATAATACAGTATTAATCGGAAACCAATGCTGGATGAAGGAAAACCTTAATGTTGGTTCAATGATAAATAGTTCTCAAGATCAGGCAAACAATAATAATGTTGAGAAATACTGCTACAGCAACTTAGCATCAAATTGCAATATATACGGAGGTCTATATTCTTGGAATGAGGTGATGAAATACACAAATCAAGAAGAATCACAGGGAATCTGTCCTCAAGGATGGCATTTACCAAAAGATCAGGATTGGAAAAACTTAGAGACTCACTTGGGCATGGTTCAGTCACAGGTAGACTCAACAGGTTGGCGGGGAACAAATGAAGGTGGGAAGTTAAAAGAATCAGGGCTGGCATATTGGCTAAATCCAAACTTGGGCGCAACAAATCAATCAGGATTTATGGCTCTGCCAGGTGGTGGATTTGATATATCATTTAGCACGTTAAGAACGATGGGATATTGGTGGAGCAGTTCGACTGATACGTCATCAAGTGCAAAAAGAAGGATACTAAGTGCCAATTCCTCAAAAATATTTAGGGATGCTGCACCAACCTGGGTAGCTCACTCAGTTAGATGCTTGTTCGATTCAGCTATTATTCTTACAATCTTTCAACATCCTCATTCATCCACAATCTGTCCTCACGATTCCATAACACTAAGGTGTGAAACGAATATTCCTTCCGCAACTTTTCAATGGTATTTACAAGACATGCCTATTTCTGGTGCAATATCAAATTTATATCATATACCTTATGCAACTTATCTTGATACTGGATCATACTATTGTAACGTAAGCTACGATACGACCTCTATTTTTTCACAAACAGCAATTATTCAGTTTCATCCTAAAATATTTGTTGATTTGGGCAATGACAGTACCATTATAGAAGGGGATTCATTGTGCTTTGATTTAAGTAATTCATTTACTTATGCAAGTTGGATAGGTTTTTCATTTGATTGGGAGGTTTACTCAGATTATGAGTACAACCTGGAATATTGTATTAAAGATAATGGAAGATATTATGTCCAAGCAACAGATATTTTTGGTTGTTCCAGTTATGACTCAGTGTATGTTTATCTTATTGATAGCATATTGGACACCCCGTGTCCCGGTATTCCAAACTTTAATTATTCAGGAAAAACATACAATACTGTCCAGATTGGCGAACAATGCTGGATGAAAGAAAATTTGGATGTTGGCAATATGGTATCTTATGATATTGATAATAATGATGGGATTATTGAGAAGCATTGCTATAATAACGACTCAGCCAATTGTGACACATTTGGTGGATTATATTCTTGGCATGAAATAGTACAGTATGATTCCTTAAGCAACCCACAAGGTATCTGTCCTAATGACTGGCATATCCCTAGTTTAATTGATTGGGAAGACTTAATAAACAATCTTGGTACTGAAGTCTTTGCTGGAGGCAATCTAAAACAAAATGGCTATGAATTTTGGAATACTCCGAATACGGGTGCTTCAAATCTTTCAGGATTTACAGCTTTGCCTGGAGGGAGAATAGAGGTTTCTTATCACCAATATACAGGGGGTTTTAATTATATTGGCGAACGGGGGTATTTTTGGTCATTAGGCGGAGGATACTCAAATGTTATATTAAACTATAATTCAAAGAGTATTCAAACTACAATGAATTTTGGTTATTATTCTGTTCGTTGTATTAAAAACTCAACTACTTCCATTTCAATTCTTTCTCACCCCATATCTTCTTTTAACTGCATTGGCGATTCAGTCACCTTGTCCTGTCAAACAAACCTTTCAACTTCTACTTACCAATGGTATTTCAATGGTTCACAGATCTCAGGTGCTGATTCTTCGCTTTTTGAAATTTCATCAGTTTCGGCTTTAGACACAGGTTATTATTACTGTGAAGTAAGCTACGATACCATAACAATTCTGTCTCAAATGGCCAATGTGCATTTATATCCAACAGTTTCACTTGACTTAGGAACTGATACTACTATTCTATTTGGAGATTCTGTTTGCTTTGATTTGACAACGTCCTTTTCTTCTGCACTCTGGTCAACCGGAGCTACGAACTTAATTAATTGTCTATCGGATAGTGGATTTTATTCGGTCAACGTAATGGACAGCTTTGGGTGTACATCTATTGATACATTCCATATTTCAATCCATGATACAAGCACACTAGGGCAACCTTGCCCTAGTGCATCAACAGTTACAGACTATGATGGCAATGTTTATAATACAGTTTTAATTGGCAATCAATGTTGGATGAAGGAAAATCTTGCATCTGCACATTATTCCTCTGGTTCACAAATACCAGAGATTATTGGGGATTTTGATTGGATAAACCTGGGAGCCAATGATCCCGCATATTCTATGTATGATACTTCAATCGCCTATTTGTATGGGAAATTATACACATGGGCTGCTGTTGTTAATTCTTCTAATGGAATCCTATTATCAGGAGTGGTTCAAGGGGTTTGTCCAACTGGTTGGCACGTTCCAAGTAATAATGAATGGGCTGATTTGATTGCTTATGCAGGTGGAATAAGTATAGCTGGAGGAAAACTTAAATCAACTGGTACTAATATTTGGAATTATCCAAATATTGGAGCAACAAATGAATTTGGATTTACTGCATTACCGGGCGGGTATCGAGCATATAATGGTGTTTATTATCATTCTGGTACTGAGACTCAGTTTTGGACTTCCTCAGAAGTTGACAGCTTACAAGCAGAAAGAAGAGGAATTGGTGCTTCAAGTTCATATCTTCTATCGGGAATTGATGCAAAAGATCAGGGATTTAGTGTCCGTTGTATCAAAGACACATCTTACCTAACTTCATTAAATTTAAATGTCAACCAAAACAACATTTCATGTTATCAAGGGAGTAATGGTTCGGCATTTGTTCTGATCTCAGGTGGTCAAACACCATACACCTATACTTGGTCAACAGGAGAAACTACCGACAGTATTTCTGGATTATCTGCTGGAGAGTATTGGGTGACAGTAACTGACGCAGCGGGGCAAACTGATTCTGCGCATGTGTTAATAACACAGCCTGATTCAATGTATATCGAGTCTGTAATTATTAATCCTACTTGCATGCCGTGCAGCGATGGTGTTATAAATACCGACATAAGTGGTGGAACTTTACCTTATTCATACCTATGGAATAATGGTCAGACGACAGATTCAATAGGAGG
>JBFHES010000034.1:0-25499 GCA_041584015.1 Bacteroidales bacterium | reverse complement strand
TTTTCAATGAACGAGCCCTGAAGAGCAGTTATATCATCCCGATCCGGATAAACAAACTGATAATTAAGGTTAAGATATGTTCCATCGAAATTTGTTACGGGCGAATGCCAGTCATAGTTTACTCCGTCGTCTGACCAATCAACTTTAATAATATAACCACCGCTTACAGAATCACCAAAATTGTCGTCATTATCAAGTTTATGAATATCAACACGATTCTTATCGCGCTTAATCTTCTCCATTAAAATATAGATACCCTTGTAATCGTTGTCAATTATCACTTCACAAAAAGCACAGCGACTAGCATACCACCCCATTTCTCTGGCCAGCTCATAAACAATGGCATTTCTTAACAACGACTTATCGGAGTATGGTCCATATAACACCCAGTCATTTTCTTCAGGTAATCCCAAAAGTGAAACATTGTTATTATCACCATTGGCCAATTGTGTTTCAAACGAATAGGACTTTTTGGGAAACATCTGAGAACTGTTACCACGAATCTCTATGCTTATTTGCCCATCATATTCGTTTGGTGTATCAGTAATAGTGTTGAGTTCACCATTAGTTTTATTGAACACCTTCATTTGTGCAATAATTCGGGGTTCATTAACGATCTGCTGATTGTTGGTATTTATGGAGATTATTGGGAGGTGTGTTAAAAAACCAAAGTCGCTCTCATCGAACCATTGCGGAAATTGTACATTATATGGATTCGTATCACTCGTTGCCAGAAAAAGATATGGAATGGCAGAAAGGTCACTTGATGTTGCTCCAAAATTATGTACCTGTATGGCAAGAACATTGTCGCCTGTTAGCAACACTGAGCTTATGGTTGAATCATTTAATGCAAAGTTTTCCGGCTGCCCTCCCTGGTAAAGTTGTGCTTCATGATTATAGTTATCGGCATAGGTATCAAATGTTGGTATTTGTCCTGCAAGGCCAATGTTACCCCTCGCTATTTCAGTACCATTTAGGTAGGCTACAAAAGCATCATCATAATCCATGTACAACAAAGCGCCAAGTATTTGCGACGGATTTGAAACCGTAAATATCCGGCGCATATAAACTGAATTTACCGCTGAAAGCACGGTAGCATCATCGCCATCGCCATACCCAATACCTCCGGGACCATTAGCCCAGCCGGCATCAGAAAATTGTAGCTGCCTCCAATCACTTGGTGGTTCTTGTGTACCCGGGAAATAACTCCAGTTATCGCTGGCTTCAACATACATTTCCCAGTGATCAATTTGCGCAGACACACTGTTTAGCTGTGATGCAGCAATAAAACATAACACGAGGACCAAAAATTTATTTGCTTTCATTTAATTGATTGTTGGATCGTTGAGCTTGGCGTTCATCATTTAAATTACAAAGTGCAAAAGATGGGGTGTACAACTAGGACACCCCACTTCTGCTTTTTGCTATTATGAAAAGAACTGTTACTCTAGTTTTTAATGAGTCGTTTTGATGAAATCATGCCTTTAGCATCCTGGATGGCAACAATGTAAATTCCATTAGTAAGATGTGACACGTTAATAGAAGTTGACGTGCTATTCACCTGATTGTTGGATAAAACAAGTTCGCCCAAAACATTAAAGATCTTTACACTTTCATTATTCTTTAAACCGTCGATAGTAAGCACATCATTAACAGGGTTAGGGAATATATTAATTCTGTTTTCTTCCAATGCGCTAACATGAGCTGCACCTTCAAAAGCTACATCATCCCAGTAGAATACTTGCTCTACACCGGTATTATCGAAATCGAAAAACACGGCTACCTTATCATATGTCCATGAAAGATCAAGTGCGGGAGTTCCCATAACTTCATTCGTAAAGTCAAATACTATTGTTTCCCATGCATTGGCCACTGTTGTGCTCATCAGTGTTTCACAAGAATGTGAGCCATCAGCTTTATCTTCAACCTTCATTAATATTGGAATACCAGCTGCCGGCGAATAAACTTTCATGCTCATTGTTGTTTCAGTAGATGAAAACGGGATGGCCGTACCCAATCCACCAGAAATTCCAATAACTGCAGATCCTGCCCAAGTAGCACCTGTAGCTGGTTTTGTAGTAAATGCTACATTGTTATTTGGGTTCACCGGATCAACACCTAAAACAGTGTGGTTATCGCCCCAACTTTCGAATGTATAATCTACCAACGGATCGTCAAATGTAATTGGCAATTCAACTGCTCCCAATACTGCAGGAACAAACATCATGTTGTCAAAGTAAAAAACATCGCCAGCTCCAGTATTCCCGTAATCAAAGAATAAAACAGCCTTGTTGTATGCATTTGCTATATCCAGCGGATCGGTATTGGCCACATGATTTGAAAAATCAAACTCGATGGTTTCCCATGCATTGGCAACTGTAGTCAACATTTCCGTTTCCACAGATATAGCTGTATTTGAGTGTACCTCTAGCTTAAAAATGATACTCATTCCAACAGCCGGAGAATAAACGTCTAAGCGCATTTTTGTTTCAACGGCTGAGAACGGCACGGGAGCAACAAAACCTGAATCGGTTCCTACAACTACTCCAGCCCAAGTATCAGCACCTGCGGTTTTAGTAGAAATACCAACTGTATTACCAGCTACTACCGGATCGGCACCAAGTAATGATGACATTCCACCAAAATCGACCATAGTATAGTCAATATTGCTAGCTTCAAATGTTACTGGCAAAGTAATCTGTCCAAGACCTGTACTTATAAAATGTACATTATCCCAGTAGAATACGTCGCCAGCGCCAGCTGTTCCAAAGTCGAAAAAGATAACAGCTTTGTTATAAGGATTTGCAAGGTTTAACGGATCGCCAGCTGTGTGGTTTGAGAAATCAAACTCAATGGTTTCCCAGGCATTGGCAACAGTTGTTAGCATTTGTGTTTCCACAGCAATTGCTGTATTGGTATGCACTTCCAGTTTAAATAGGATAGGCATTCCAACAGCTGGAGAATAAACATCCATGCTTATTTTCGTATCAACAGATGTAAATGGAATTGGTGAAGCAAAACCAGCCTCAGTTCCTACTGTTACACCAGCCCAATCGGCAGCACCAACCGTTTTTGTACTTACAGCAACGGTATTGCTTGCACTTACCGGATCGGTTCCAACAACTGTTTCTGTTCCACCAAAATTTACAAATGAGTACACGGTATTACTCGATTCAAAATCAAGCGGCAAATCAATTTGATTCATCACAACACCAGGTACAAACTCAATATCATCAATATAAAAAACGGTATCGTTGTTTGTGGCAAAATCAAGGAAGAAAGTAAATTTATCGTATACCCCCGAAGCAGCAATTCCCGAAAATCCGAATTCCACTTCAACCCACTGGTTGGCCACATCACATGAGTCGTGAACCTCAACCGGTGCTGTACCTGTACTTGATTCTAGTTTAAAAACAAGATCGCAGGCATACGGACAATATACCTTTGCCTTAAAGGTATTGTTCGTTGTAAAATCAAATGGTGAAGATAAGTTGGCAAAAACATTTGCCCATGTTTCTGTACTTCGCTGGAATTTAGCACAGTTTGCACTGGTGTTAATTCCTGATGCAGATGGATTGGCAACAATCGTTGGATTATTTGGCCAACCTTCCAAAGTTACATTTTGGTTTGCATCAAAATCAGTAAGCATTTGAGCATTAGCACCAAATGATAAAACTGATACAAATAATAAGAGTAAAAGGTTTTTCATAAATTCAATTTTAGGTTCAACTTTCTATACTGTTTAAAGCTTATTTGCATTGATAAATGATGGACAGAGCATGGCTCCATCCATCATTCTATTTGTTGTTTCTATTCAATTACCTGAAACTTGCTTTGTTTTACATCAGCACCTGTCCATACTTTTAGAAAATATGTTCCTGATGGATAGCTACTGGTATTTAGCTTAATCGATGACGCTAAAGCAGGTGAAGCACCTACAAGTCTCTGTTCAACAAGCACGCCTACGGTGTTATAAATCTCAATTACAACATCAGTTTCTTCGGCTACGTTAACATTGATGTAATACTCATTTATTGCCGGATTCGGATATGCCTGAACACTGAAGCTGTTTTCCATAATAACGGCACCCGCTACACTAATTCCATTCTTAAGGTATGTATTGCTTCCAGAAATCCAACGTTCAATCTCAAATGGCAACTCAATATTTCTTGTTGCTGAATAATACTTGAACGTGAGAGATTCGTTAAAGTCAGCACCCTGATTATCGAAGGTTTCACTTGCTTTACCCCAAACTGTAAGAGCTGTAAAGCCATTAGCATAAACGGTACTTCCTACCAAATTGCCATTGTTATCAAATGCAGCAATCTCATCTCCGATCGTTGGATTAAATCCCCAACTATCAGCAGGAAAACCGATGGTCATGTTTTCACCCGTATTTATGTTATGCTTGAAATAGCTAGTCTCCAGGTTTACTGTTTTTGCCGATGGAGCTGTTCCATTTGCCGGATAAACCAACGATACAGCATTTGTTACTTTAATCTGATAACCTTGACCTGGTATTAAATTACCAATCGCATTAAGGTTGTACAATGGCCAGTATACTAAACCTACACCATTCTTCACAATTGTCAAATCGTTAATAATTGAGCTGAACATTATTTCAGCATCAGCCGGAGTGTTACGCAAATATCCAATAATCGACCACCCACTATTCATACTAATAGGTGTTAATTCAGGAACTGCTGCAGATCCTACAATATCAATCACCTGAGATGTTAACAACTTAGCTTGATATCCTTCGCCTACGTTTAGATTTCCAATTGCATTTAGGTTGTAAGCAGGCCAGTAAACAAGTCCCAAACCATTTTTAACAATGGTCACTTCTGATTCAATACTTGCAAACACGCTATCTAAACTTGCTTCAAGTGGATAGATGTAGGAAGAGATGATGCTCCACCCCTGAACAAGGTTTAGAGTTTGAATATCATACACTACCGGAACTGTGTTAATGAATTCAACATCATCCCAATAGTACACATTACCTGCACCACTATTTCCAAAGTTAAAGAAAATGGCAATTTTATTATACACTAGTGCTGTATCAAGTGCCGGTGTTCCAGCTTGCTCATTGGCAAAATCAAACTCAATGGTTTCCCAGGCATTGGCTACAGTTGTTAACTGCATTGTCTCACATGCATTGGCACCGTTGTTCTTGTCTTCAACTTTAAAAAGTATTGGAATACCAATTGCCGGTGAATAAACTTTCATTTTCATTCTGGTCTTTTCGGCTGTAAATGGAATTTCATTTTCCAAACCGCCGGAGATTCCAACCGGAGCACTACCGGCCCAAGTAGCAGCATTCATTGGTTTCGTAGTCATGGCCACCTGATTTGTTGAATCAACCGGATCCACACCTAAAGCTGTAATGTTATCACCCCAACTTTCGAATGAATAATCAGTTTGAATATCATCAAAAGTTAACGGCAACTCTAACGGACTCATAACAGGAGGAACAACTTGTATGTTATCCCAATAGAATACCTGTCCATTACCTACTGTCCCAAAATCGAAGAAGATAGCCGCCTTATTATAGTCATTGGCCAGATCGAGTGCTGCAGTTCCGGCAACTTCATTGGCAAAATCGAACTCAATGGTTTCCCATGCATTGGCAACAGTTGTTAATGATTGTGTTTCAACAGAAACAGAAGTATTCACATCCACCTCAAGTTTAAAAACTATAGGCAATCCAGCTGCTGGAGAATAAACGTCCATACTTAATTTTGTAGCTATTTGACTAAATGGAACAGGAGAAACAAAACCCGAATCGGTTCCACAGATTACGCCAGCCCACGTTTGTGCACCAACATCTTTCGTTGTGATGGCAACTGTATTTGTTGGAGTAATTGGATCTGCCCCCAATACGGTTGAAGTACCACCAAAATCAATCATTGAATAATCAACATAAGCTGATTCAAAAGTTACAGGCAAATCAATTTGAGCTAGGCCTGAACTAATGAAGAACATGTCGTCCCAGTAGAAAACACTTCCTGTACCTGCGGCTCCAAAATCGAAGAACAACACAGCTTTATTGTAATCATTGGCCAGATCAAGAGATGGATCGTTTGAAAAATCGAACTCGATGGTTTCCCAGGCGTTGGCAACTGTTGTAAACATTTGCGTTTCCACTGCTATAGCTGTGTTCGTAGCCACTTCAAGTTTGAATAATATTGGAATTCCAACTGCAGGAGAATACACTTTAACACTCATCCTAGTGTCTGCCGCGGAGAAAGGAATTGGATTTGCAAAACCGGCTTCTGTTCCAACAGTACAACCAGCCCATGTTTGAGCTCCAGGAGTTTTCGTACTAATAGCAACTGTATTTAAAGGATCAACAGGATCAACTCCCAATACGGTTTCTGTTCCACCAAAATTCACAAATGAATAGGTCATGTTAGCCACTTCAAAATCTAATGGCAAGTCAATTGGTAAAGACATAGCACCTGGAACAAACATAATGTCATCTACATAAAAGACAGTATCAGTGTTTGTTGCAAAATCAAGGAAAATGGTAAACTTATCGTATTGACCCGATTGCGCCAGACCAGAGAAGTTGTACGACATTTGAACCCATTCATTGGCGAGGTGACATGTATCTAAAATTTCAACCGGACTGTTAGCACCAGATTGATCTTCTAGTTTGAATACAACCTCGCATGAATAAGGAGCAAATACCTTAAACTCAAAAGTATTGTTTACTGAGAAATCAAATGCAGATGGCATGTTACCAAAAACATTCGCCCAGGTTTCTGTCGATCTTTGGAACATTGCACAACTATCGCTACTATTTATCCCCATTGCTGATGGATTAGCTGCTATAGTTGGGTAATTTGGCCAACCTAATAAATCAACATTTCTGTTATCGTCAAAATCGTTAATAATATCTCCAACAGGAGCAACTATCGTTTCAATAAATTCTACATCATCCCAATAGAAGACCTCTCCTGCTCCGACATCATTAAAGCCAAAGAACAAGGCAATCTTATCATAGGTCCAGGATAAGTCGAGAGCCGGTGTTCCATTTGCGAAATCGAACTCAATAGTTTCCCATGCATTGGCAACTGTAGTTGTATTTGAAACTTCACTAACATTTGCTCCATTGTTCTTATCTTCAACCTTAAAAAGAATTGTTGTTCCAATGGCAGGAGAATACACTCTGAGCTTCATTTTTGTATCTGTTGCACTAAAAGGAATTGGAGCATCCAGACCATTTGCATTGCCCACAGGAGCAGTTCCAGCCCATGTTGCTGAACCTGCAGTTTTTGTAGTTTTACCAACGGTATTTGCAGGGTCAACCGGATCGACAGCAAGCTCTGATGCTGCACCACCCCATACTTCGAATGAATAATCAACTTGCACTGATTCGAAATCAATTGGCAAACTAATCGGGTCGTACATAAAAGGAGCAAACTGAACATCGTCCCAATAGAAAATACTACCTGATCCTCCAGCTCCAAAATCAAAGAAGATACTAGCCATGTTGTAGCTGTTTGCTAAATTTAAAGCAGCAGTGCCACTTACCGGGTTGTTGAAATCAAACTCCAGGGTTTCCCACGCATTAGCTACCGACGTTGATGTTTCAGTTTCACAAGTAATTGTATTGTTTGTGTAATCTTCAACCTTTAAGCGAATTGGCAAACCTGCGGCAGGTGAATAAACTTTCACACTTATCTTGGTATCCAAAGCGGTAAAAGGAATTGCGTTTGCAAATCCATCATTAGTACCTATTGTTGTACCAGCCCAAACCTGAGCTCCAACTTCCTTGGTGGTCATTGCAACAGTATTTGTTCCTGATGCAGGATCGGCAATAAGTGTGGTTATGTTTCCACCAAAATCAGTAAGTGAATAATTTACAGTTGTTGATTCAAAGTCAACTGGCATATCTATTTGATCAAGAACTGCCATGCCAAGTTGTACATCATCAAAATAGAATGTATCCGTTCCAAAGGCAGCAAAATCAAGAAAGATGATAATTTTATCGTAAACACCTGAAGGCGTTCCGCTAAAGTTAAATGATAGCTGTTCCCATGTATTTACTGCCGTGATATTTTGCACCACTTCAATAGGAGCACCAGCGCCACTTGTACTTTCCAATTTAATTGCTGCAGCACAAGCAATAGGAGCATGCACTTTCAGTTCTATAGCCTGCAGGCTTGTAAAATCAATTGCAGCGGTCATATTGGTGCTATACATATGTGCCCATTGTTCGCCACCACGAGCCCAACAACCAACACTATCGCTAGCGTTAATTCCAGCTGGATTTGGATTGGCCACCTTTACAGGAGCATTTGGCCAACCCGAGAAAAGCACATTTTCATTTTGATCAAAATCAGTAAATATTGGGCTTGTTGGAGGAACCACAACCATTGAGTCTACAAACTCAACGTCATCCCAGTAATAAACCTCTCCATTTCCAGAAGCACCAAAATCGAAGAATACAACGGCCTTATCATAGGTATTTGCCAAGTTAAGTGAACCTCCGGTGGCTGCACTAAAATCAAAGGTTAAGGTTTCCCAAGCATTGGCCATGCTGGTTGTGTCCTGAGTTTCAACAAAAATTCCAGAATTGGTTCCATCTTCTAACTTCAGCAGAACAGGTGTTCCTGCTGTAGGTGAATAGACCTTAATTCTCATTTTTGTTTTTGCTGCAGTAAACGGAACTGCATTTGCAAAACCTTCTTCCGGAGGTCCTGCTGTTGCAAGAACTGTTCCTGCCCAAGTTTCAGAAGCTACTCCTTTTGTGGTTTCAACAACTTGATTTGCACCACCCATTGGATCAGTTACAAACTGAGATACATTACCTCCGAAATCGATGAAACCATAAGCAACCGTTGTATCGTCGAAGGTTACAGGTAAATCCATCTGAGCTAATGGTATTGGAGCATTCGCACAACTTGCGATAAACGGCACTGTAATATCAGCCTGGCTCAGCATCCAGTTACCACCAAAGGAGGCTTTACTCCAAAGAATATTCATCGATACATCAGTTGGCGGTATAGGCCATGTTAATGTTCTACTAATTTTACCAAGTACTGTTGTATCAGCCGCTGAGATTGTAGCACCGCTTCCTCCTGTTACTAAAAGTATATCAACAGGGTCGGCATTTGCAGACTCAATTTCAACAAACATCGAAGTAGCATCTATATTCGTAATTGTTAGATTCACAGAAGAAGAAACCTCTGCTGGAATATTAAAGTGTGTTGTATAGGTTGCACAGTAAGCGGATATACTATCAACAGGTACTACCACAGTAGTATCTTCAGGTACAAACGCTACATTATCCCAATAGAAAACATCACCTGCTCCCGGATTTCCAAAATCAAAGAACATAACAACCTTATCATAGGTATTAGCAAGATTTAAAGAGCCATTACTAGGTGCTCCAAAATCGAAAACTAACGTATCCCATGCATTAGCAGAGACAGTAGTAGCCTGAGTTTCAACCCAAATCCCAGAATTAGTTTGATCTTCTAATTTCATCATAACTGTAATACCCGCAGCAGGTGCATAAACCATTGCACTTAGCTGAGTGGCGTTAGCTGTAAATGGAATTGCAGATGCCAAAGCTGTTTCGGGAGCACCAGGTGCAGCAAGCACAGTACCTGCCCAAGTAGCCGCAGCATTCTCTTTGGTGGTTTGCACCACTTGATTTGTTCCACCAATAGGGTCGGTGGTAAATGTTGAAACTGTTCCGCCAAAATCAATAGTTGCGTAGTTTACAGTGGAATCATCAAATGTCACCGGCAAATCCATCTGAAGCAAATCAACGGATAAATTAACTGTGTAGGTAAGTTGTGTAACACCATCTTGAGCTGTTACAACTACTGTGGCTGCGCCTGGCAGTGCAGCAGCATTGCTTACAACAGCACTTGCTGGTAATAATTGACTTGTGGTTGCTGTTACTGCAGGCACTGCAGTTGTTCCGAAAGGCAAGCCCACATTATAGGTTAAAATACTTGGCGAAAAGCCATCTACGGTCACACCATCAACAGCCAGATCGCTTAGGGTAGCATCTTCTGTTGGATCAATGGCTTCGTAAACTTCCATTTCCCAGAGGCTATAACCCCACGGTGTTCCTCTAACGGTTCCGTGCATTTTTATATATCTTCCAGTACCGGAAACAGATATATCATCAATCCCTCCGTCCGAATTCGTTTCGGTATACAACGTATCCCAGGTGATTGAATCGGTAGAAATTTGAATGGTGTATTCCTTTCCATAGGCTCCTTCCCAATTCAAAACTACCTGACCGATATCATAAGACATGCCCAGGTCAATGGTAATCCATTGCGGATCGGCAGATACCGACTCCCAGCGCGTTCCTGAATTACCATCCACCGCATTGCTGGCAGACTGGATTTCAGTTGAAGCAGAAGCCGGATTATTTAATGCAAGGTTTTGACCAGAAAGCCAACCATAAGCACCCAATAAAACGATAATAGTAAAAATTACTCTTTTCATAACATTTGTCTTTAGTTCATATTATTCTTCGTCTCTATTCTTAAGCTTTTCTATTTATGCTGTTTATAAATAATTTCTTTCATTTTTAATTCACCGGGATTCCCACCTACCAGCAAATGGAAGAGTCCATCCTCCGTTATTCTTTTGTTCTCTTTATTGATGAATGATAAGTCGTATGCAGACACTTTAAATTCAAGGCTTTTAGCTTCACCTGCATCTAATGCTACTTTTTGAAATCCTATGAGGCGTTTCATATCAGGTGATACTGAAGCTATTCTATCTGACATGAATAACTGAACCACTTCTTTCCCATTCGATGATCCAGTATTTTTCACCTCAATAAGTATAGTAAGCGTATCCATTCCGACTAACTGTGTTTTGCTGGCATCTTTAAATGAGGTTTCAAATGTTGTGTAGCTTAATCCAGTGCCAAACTCCCACTGCGGATTAAATCCATCCATGCCAAATGAATTACCTACTTCATCACTTTGCTTGTGGTAATAGGTCCATGTATCGCCAGAGAAGCGAGGATATGTAAATGGTAGCTTTCCACTCGGATTTGACTCACCAGACAATACGCTACTAATTGCACGTCCGCCTTCGTCGCCAGGCAAGTAAGCCATAACGATAGCATCAGAAACCTCAACTATATCACGGATAATTCTTGGACGGGCGAATACCAAAACCACAATTACTTCCTTCCCTGTTTCGGAAAGCTGCTTTACCAGTTCCAATTGAGCGGCATCCAGCTCCAGCTCTTCAATATCAGAGGGCTTCTCAGTTGCCGGCTTTTCACCCAGACAAACCACAAGCTTATCTGCCCATTGCGCCTGTATTAAGGTTGCCTCAATATCCACTAAACTATCGATGCTGGCACCTTCGGTCCATCGAACATGATCATTACCAAAATCAGCACTTATTGCTTCATAAATGGTTTGTTTGCTGTCATCATTAAAACGTACATCATCACCACCCCACGAGCGCGACCAACCGCCGTTTAGCATGTTCATAGAATTTGCTGACGGCCCACAAACCAGAATTTTATCTTCTTTGGAGAATGGCAAACAATTACGATCATTTTTTAACAGCGTAATACTTTCTGCTGCTGTTTTAAAACTGCTATTGATATGTTCGTCTGAGGCAAATTTATTATAGCTGTAATTTGTGTTTTCTTCAAAAAGACCAAGCGATTCCTTCAGTCTCAGAATCCGCCTTACTGCATCATCAATTCTTGACATTGGAATTTCACCATCATTAACTAGTTGCATTACATCTACCGCAAAACTGACATCATATGGAACCATACACATGTCCATTCCGGCTAAGACAGCTATACGGGCAGCATCTTTTTTATCTTTGGCCACCCGGTGCACATCAATCAATTTATCAATGTCTGCCCAATCCGAAATTACCATTCCATCAAAGCCAAGTTCACCTTTCAATACATCAGTGATAAGATATTTATTCGCGTGTCCCGGAATCCCATTCACAGAACCTGAACTAAGCATTACTGATTTGGCACCGGCTTTAATTGCCTCAGCAAATGGAGGTAGATGATACGCTCTTAGGTAAGATTCCGGAATAATTGCATTCGCCCTGTCTTTCCCATTTTCTGCAGCGCCATATCCAATAAAATGCTTCACACAAACAGCAGCATTCGCATGCTCATCCATGCCATCTTCCTGATGTCCGCGAATAAATGCGGCTCCCATTTCTGACACTAAATAGGGATCTTCTCCGTAGGTTTCATAATACCTTCCCCATAAGGGTTCAGATGCAACATCCATGCATGGAGCATAGTTCCACGGAAGACCTGAGGCACATAATTCATATGCTGTAATTTCTCCAGTTCTATAAGCCAATTGAGGATTCCATGTTGCAGCCAGCGCCAATTGATGCGGCATCATTGTGGAGCCCAACGTATAATGTGCACCATGAACAGCATCAATACCAAAAAGCACAGGAATTTTATTATTGCTTTCGTTAAGGTTGTAAGCTTGAATTAAGGAAGTCAGTCGCTTCCACTCGTCTACATTTGGGGGATATTGCCCCTTGTTTTGTACAGATCCTACTTTAAACGTTCCTATTAAATGTTTCAGTTTTGCGAAATCCAGCTCAAGACTATCGGTTCCCGTCCAGAAATCACCCTGACAAAGTGCTGTTAAACCAATATTTGTCATTTGACCGACTTTCTCTTCTAAGCTCATCTGTTGAATCAAAGTTTCAATCTGATCACTTTGAACGTTCTTATTAGAGCTCAAATCTGCCTTACAGGCATTCAGCATCATTATGACAATGAATAGTAGGATATATATGTATTTTGTTCTTCTCACCTTAGATTACTTTAAAAGGGATGTTTGCAGTAGCTGCATTATTCATCTCATCAATTACATATACAAAAACCCGATACTCCCCTGGCTGATGAGGCGCCAGGATTTCGGCCTTATGGTTGTTTGCATCCACAATAAGTTCTTTCAGAACAGGAGTACTCTTTTCATAATCGCCACCATCACTTAGCTCAGTTACTTCTCTCCTAACCTCCCAACGATAGAAAAGCCTTTGATGCTCCTCATTACTAGCGTCAACCTGAACGCTATATTTTTTCTTTTTCTCGAGAATGATATTCTCCGTTGCAACTTTATTGTCCAGTGTAAAAGCATTAAGACTAGGGGCCATATCTTCCGGCCAGCGACCATTCCATATGTAGTGCATGGCATCAACAGAAGCTGTTTCCTCTCCTGTTTCAAGAAACATTCCATACCATGTTGGCGTTCTTTCCTGCTTGTATCCCCATAAAAAAGCATACGACCCAATGCATTGTTTTGGATCCGACGCAATGGCAATGTTATAACGTTCAATGTATGATGCTCTTTTCTCTGCGCTTGTTTGTTCTATGGGCCTGTTCCAGATGGTTCGCTCAGACTCCCAATGACCCGTTGGACCCCATTCACTTACAATATAAGGTCCTGCCCAATCGGCATCTGATAAATATTTTGGCAGATGAATGATCTTTCCATAAAGTTGAATGCCCAATACATCAACATTCGGACAACGCTCTTTAACCTGCGCTATATCGCTTTTATCAGCCCCGGCAATTGTTGTTGCCACCGGGTGATGCGGATCTATCTCATGAATCATCTTGGCAATCTCATTAACTGCATCCCATACTTTTGGGTTTTTGGCGCGGAGGTTTAGTTCATTTCCCACAACCCAGATTAGGAGTGCCGGGTGATCCTTTAATTCTATAATCTGTTGCTTGATTCCCTCAAACTGTTGCTTTACCAATTCTTCATTATCGTAATCAAAGCCATGACGCTCGCGACCTATGTCGAGTCCCATGGATACGGTTAGATTATACTTGAGCGCGGAATCGAGCACTTCCAAACCAGTTTGGCGTCCATTATCTGTACGCCAGGTTCTGAAAGAATTGGCACCATGTTTTGCCAGAGCAGCAATATTTCCAAACTCACAACCGGCACCTTTAATAAAATATGCTTGCCCATCGCGGTATAATTGATACTGTCCGGCCTCTTCTCTTATTTCAACAGGTATGGCTTGATAAGTAGATTCTTTCACCTTTTCTGTTTGTTGATTACATGACATTAAAAATCCCAACAGCATGCACATATGTATAATTCTAGATCCTATCATATTTGCGTTTTTTTTGAAAGCAATTCTTCTAGTTCTTCTAGTGTTTTTCCTTTGGTTTCAGGAAGCAGCATCATTAATAGAATCAGGCCGGCTAATGCAAACAGACCATATATAAGAAAAGTACCAGCGCTTCCTATGTTTGCGAGTTCCCATGGAAATACTAACTGAACGCCAAAGCTTACTCCTGAATTTATAAAACCTGCAAATGAAATAGCAATTCCGCGTATTCGGTTTGGAAACAATTCCGAAAAAAGCACCCACATTACGGGGCCTAATGAGATGGCAAACGAAGCCACAAATCCAATGATGCCAATCAAAATCAACATGGTATTCATGGTTATTGCTTCTTTTATTATTGCTGTTTCGTGCTCAAGAATAGTTTCTTCTGAAAAGACTTCTGCAATAGCCGCTTTGAATGCCAGATCGCTTTCGTAAGTAATACCTTTTATTTGCTGCAGATTTTGATACGATTCAATATGACTTAACTGTTCAATGCTTTGTTCGCTAATGGTGTATGTTGCCTGATTAAAGCCCCAGGCAAGCAGGAACATAGTAATAGTGATACCTGTTAAGCCAAAAGCCAGTAAAGGCTTACGCCCCAATTTATCAATAAAAAGAATGGCAAGAACTGTAAAAACAAGATTGGTCAAACCGACTAATACTGCTTGAGAAAAAGCGGAATCGGTACCAATGCCTGTTTGTTCAAATATCATAGGAGCATAAAAGAACACCGAATTAATACCTGTAATTTGCTGCACAATTGCGATAATTACACCAATCAGTAAAACCAGCTTAAGTGCCGGTTTAAATAACTCAGAGAAGCTAGCCTTTTCTTTGGTTTTATCTTTTTTAATACTTTCCTGAATGGACAATAACACCTCGTCACATTTACCTGGTTCATTTGCCCGTTCAAGGATTGGCCTTGCTTCATCCGATCGATTATGCATGATCAGCCAACGAGGGCTTCTTGGCACGGCAAATAATGAAACAAAATATAGTATTGCCGGTAAAGCTTCTAATCCTAACATCCACCGCCAAGTGTGTTGGGTAAAGCCCATCTGCTCAGCCCAATTTATATCAGACTGACTTAATTTTAGAATTAAGTAATTGGTAAAAAAAGCAACGGTAATACCAAGTACGATATTCAGTTGGTTGATAGAAACCATTCGACCTCGCAGCTTTGCGGGAGCTATTTCGGCAATATACATTGGTGCAATTATCAATGATGCACCAACGCCAAAACCACCAATCATACGCGCTGCGACCAACATAACAAATGAGAATGAGAGCGCAGAGGCAATTGCTGATATAAAATACAGAACAGCTGCCCACAACAGAAGCTTTTTCCTTCCGAACCGATCACTTAAAGGTCCGGCAATCGCCATGGCTACAGTGGCAGAAAGCGTTAAACAGCCTACAGCCCAACCCAACTGAATTTTACTTAGTTCAAATTCGGGCTCAATAAACTTCACTACACCTGAAATAACCGATGCATCAAAACCCATTAGGAAACCACCCAATGCAACAATTAATGAAACCAGTATTATATATGAGGTATTTTTCTTCATTGATTTATTTTGTAATGATTTCAAATTCTGCTGTCATCTGAGCATTGGCGTTTCCTCCAACATAAACTTTGAAAGTTCCAGCTTCGACTACCTGTTCCATCCGTTGATTATGGAAAGCAAGTCGTGATGCAGGAATCTCCATACGAATGATTTTGCTTTCACCTGCCTTTAGGTGTACCCGTTTAAAATCCTTCAATTCCTTAACAGGTCTGGTTCTACTTCCAAATAAATCCTGAATGTAACATTGAGCTATTTCTACAGCGTCAACAGTGCCTGTGTTCTTCAATTCAAATTGAAGTGTAATCGATTGTTCCTTGCCTATTTTAGATTCATGTAATTCTAGCTTTGAATACTCGAATGTCGAATAACTTAAACCATAACCAAATGTATAAAGTGGCTTGTAACCATAATCCAAATAATGGCTTGTATTTCCAACTGATAATTGAGCGGCCTCTTCCGGAATGTCATTCATATGCACAAAGCTCTGCTCAGTTGCAGGTTTGCCGCCTCGTTTATGATTATAATGAATTGGAATCTGTCCGACATGCCTTGGAAAACTAACAGGCAGTTTGCCTGATGGAGCCACCTTTCCTGTTAACAAATCTGTAATTGCCGGTCCGGCCATGCTGCCTCCATGCCAGGCATATAATATGGCGTCGCAATAATCTAAGACAGGCTCCAGGGTAATTGGTCTTCCCGCTTGTATTATTGCTGCAATCGGCTTTCCGGTTTTATTAAGCTCTTCAAGCAGCTGATGCTGCGAACCCGGCAAGTTGATATCGGCTCTGGAATGAGATTCTCCAGACAGAATAGATTCTTCGCCAAGAAAACACAACACCAAATCAGCCTTTCCGGCAGCCTCAACTGCTTCACTAAAATCGACACTTAGATCGCGTGAATTTTTTAAAGCCCTTTCGTAAATCAGCTCAACCTTATTTTGGGTTGCCCACTCCTGCAATGCAGCAAGTGATGAAACAGCGTCTTTTTTATTTCCATCGAAAATCCACGTACCTAACTGCTCATGAGGTGCATCGGCCAAAGGTCCAATCACAGCAACGGTTTTAATAGTTTTTGAAATTGGTAAAGTTTGATTGCTATTTTTCAGGAGCACGCATGATTTGATTGCAGCTTCTTTTGCTAATTGTTTATGATCATCACTTAAAACAAGTTCGGGATCCGTTTTTTTGTAGGGGTTCTCAAATAAGCCCAGGTCTTTTTTTATTTTTAGTATGCGTCTTACCGCATCATCAATCATTTCAATGCTAATGCCATTTTCACTAAGTAAACTCTTTAATTCTTCATCGTAACACGTAGTAGCCATTTCCATGTGACAACCAGCTGATAGCGATGCACGAGCTGCTTCTTTTCGATTTTCAGAATAACCATGCACAACCAATTGTTCTACCGAAGCCCAATCGCTCACAACAAAGCCAGGGTAGTTCCATTCACCGAGTAAGATTGTTTTCAGCAAAAACTCGTTACCTGTTGCCGGAATTCCATTGATCTCGTTAAAAGCAGTCATAATCGTTGCAGAACCCGCATCTGTGCATGCTTTAAAAGGAGGTAAGAAAACATCCCGCAATTCATTCTCCGGCACCGTTACCGTATTATAATCCCGGCCACCCTCGGCAGCACCATAAGCGGCGTAATGTTTTACACATGCGGCAATGCTACCTGGCTTTGAGAGATCATCACCTTGATATCCCCGAACCATTGCAGCTCCCAGAACAGATGTTAGCCAGGTATCTTCACCAAATCCTTCGGCAATCCTACCCCATCGAGGATCACGGCAAACATCAACCATGGGAGAATAAGTCCAGTTTAAACCGATACTTGCAGCTTCCATGGCAGAAACTCTTGCTGCCTTCTCAACTAAAACTTCATCGAAACTACAAGCCATGGCCAAAGGAATCGGGAAGATGGTTTTATAACCATGTATAACGTCACGGGCAAACATTAGCGGTATTCCTAATCGGCTATCCTCAACGGCCATCTTCTGCAATTGAGCAATTCGCTCAGGGTTGGTTTCATTTAAAATGGCGCCAACATTCCCTTTCTTCACATTTTCATCAATATCATAATTATAGGTCCAGCCATTGCGTAAGGCTAACTGACCAATCTTTTCTTCCAAGGTCATCCTGGCAAGAAGCGATTCAACACTATTGTCCATTTCTTGTGATTTCTGCCCCATAACTGTAGCACTAGTAATTGTTGTTAAGAGAATAAGAATGAATAATCGTTTACACATTTCTTTTGTCCTTTTTTGAAGAAAAATTATGTGGTCAATGGCTGACCTATACTTTCATTTTCAAAATTGAGGATAATAAGGTTGCGATTCGATTTGAAGTCCTCATGTTAATTACAACATTGATATATATCAACTACATCATGACTACATCAATTCGTGTATATTTAACTGTGAATCTGCCTGTAATAACGGCTCATCAATTATACAATTAGAATTTATGCTAACTTTTCACATCAAGGATGGAAGACTTAAATTTGGAAGAAAAAGCAGGTCATGAAAATCACCTGAGCACGGAATAATTAAAAATCAAGGATATACTGAGTAAGGTTTACATCGCGGCCAAGGTGCATTTTTTTTCGAAGCCGGTACCTACTAATTTCCAAGCCGCGCACAGTAATGTTTAACATAGGTGCAATTTCTTTTGTAGTCAGATTCATTCTTAAATAACTGCACAATTTCAAATCACGGCTGGTTAGTTCTGGATGAACTTTACGAATCTTACTGATAAAATTCTCATGCACACGATCAAAGTTGTCCTGAAAAACATGATGACTTTGGTCGTCCGCTATATTTTTATCAACCTTACGAATGAGGCCTTTTATTTTTTTCTGCACGAATAGATTCTTAGACTCTTCAGCCATCAATTTCAAATCCACCTTCATCTCATTAAAGACGCTATTCTTGTGAATGATACTTTGAGTAATATTTGCCAGTTCCTTACTCTTATGTATTACTTCGTTGTCGAGACTATCGTTACGTACTTTGATGAGTTCTTTCTCGGCCAACTCTTTTTCGAGCCTTATTTTTTGTTCATGTTCTTCAATTATCGCCTTACTGATTCTTTCAGTTCTTCTTTTTACATATAGAAAAATAGACGTACTCATTGCCACCAATAAAAGTAGATAAGTAACCAAGGCGTACCATCTTCTGTACCAGGGAGGACTAACACTAAAGTCAAGCTGTAATGGGATTCCCAGCTCACCTCTGAAATTTTTTGATTCTACCACTAAGCGATAATCTCCCTGTTGCAATTGATTAAATTCAAATTCACTTTCCGAACCCCACGCTGTCCAATCATCGGATAGCCCAATCATTCGACATCGAAACTGGTTCGATCCGGAGTTTCCGAAGAAATTAGCCGACACGTTTATTCTTATCAGGTTGTTCTTATGTGGAATGTATAAATCTTCGCCAGTTGGAAGCATGTGAAGATTTCCACTAAATGCAATTACAGAATCATTTCCAATGGCCTCAAATGTAGAGATCTCAGTATTAAAATAATGGTCTCTGTTTTCGTATTGATTGGTTCGAAAATAAACAAAACCGTTCTGTGTACCAATGATCATGTTCTGCTGCTCGTCCCAGGTAATACTCTCAAACGGTGTTACTAATTTATCAGCTACAAAGGCCAGGGTCCGAAAATCGTTTAAGAATATTGTATCATTAATTATGGTGAGCAACCCGGCCTGTTCACTATTAAAATTACATAAAACATTGTTCGGAGCCTCAAGTATTTTGGTTACAGGTTTAGAAAAATCAAAGTACGACGAAAACGACTCATTCCGCTCTAATTCATTGGTTTCATAATTATAGGCATAAATGCCATCCTCAACCGTGGTAATATAAACCTTGCCTTGATACTTAAAAATATCATTGTAAAGGTCGCTTGGAAGTCCATTTTGTTTATTGAAGAAATCTATACTCTCAAAGAAATCTAAACCAGCACTTAGTTTCAGGCGATAGATTCCTTTATATCCATGGCTCATCCATATGTATCCATTTTCATCCTGAAAGCACACACGGCATGATTCATTAAAGCCGTCAATTTTTCTTACAAACTCAATTCCATTAATCGTTTTTTTAAAGAGCGTAAAACCGGTATAAGTTCCAGAAAGAATATAATCTGAATTGCCGGTGAGCTCAAGAAACTGCCAGTGTCCCTTCGTATCTGATATACGCAGTGCTTTTTTATCTTTCACCGCAAATACACCTTCGTGATGCCCCACGAGCAGCGTATTATTGAAGACCTCAACAGCCCATACCTGACCAACCGTATTATCTACCAATTGATGTTCATTACTTTCCCCTATCGCACCTTTCCAGGCCGACCAATAGAGACCTTGATTGGTTCCAAGGAACAACACATTATTATGAATGCACGACGCATATCCAGAACCTATGGATGTTGAAAGAATGCTATATGAGGACGAAATCTCCACATAATCGATTCCCAAACTCGACATCGACCATAAATTCTTGTCTCTATCAACATATAATTCACGAATTAAGTTATCCTGGAGTTTTTCCCTGGTGGTAATTTGATCGATGATGACACCATTTATATCGGTAATGATGATTCCGTTTTTAACCGTACCAAAGGCAAAGCGATCATTATCAATTTTAACTCCACAAGTAAGCTTTGAGGCATTTAAAACTGCTGACAAATTACGATTCCAAATTGTTACTTCATCGTTTATAAGAAAGACGCCATTATTTCGGGTACCTGCTAAAGTACCGCTGACACCTTCAAGAAGACATATAACTTCAAAGTTCTTAAAATGAGAGGTACCTGTCAGCATTTGTAAACCTCCATTAACCAACTTCATTAGTCCGGTTCCTTTATCATTAACATAAAAGCAATCCATAGCCTTCATGCCAAATCCAAACTCCTTCTCAGGCTTAAGCAGGTTTATTTGCGTACCATCATAAACAAAAACACCATAATAGGATTGAAAATAGGTAAGGCCATCTGCCACAACAATCCTCCAGATATCAGCAAAATTATCAATACCATCCGGAATAAGGGTTAACAAACTCCTGTACTCAATACTTCCATCCGGCATGTTTTCAAGGTATCCGAATTCCTGATAAGCACCCACATATATCTTATCGTTCGCATCCACCGCTAACGATCGCACATAGGAACGGTTATCAACTTCAAGTAAATCCCATACATTGCCATCAAACACCAACACACCTAAACCATTTCCAAAAAACATCTTTCCACGTGAATTCTGTACTGCACAGAAATTCTCGGATCCCGCGTCTATATCGGTTTGTATAAAGTTTTTTATAAAAGGGCTACCGATTTCACCAGACTGAGCAATGGAATTATTTGCACTAATAAATAGGCAAAAAAACAGAGCAAGCCATATGGAAGTTTTACAAACAGTCATATGTACCAAATATAATAAAAATCCTTGCTATTGGCGCTTAACAACCTCCTGCACCTAAACTTACCTTAAAGCCGGACTTCAACAAACTAAAGTCTAATGACGTAATTCACGCAACATTGTACATTCAATTGATATGACAATCTACAGCCTGTGTCGGCAAGCTTAAAAAACAAAATATTGACCTTCATCAGACAAAACTATCATCTAATAGCACGACCTATTTATTCCTTATTACTGGAGGTAAGAGGACTTGCAATGATCTGCTGCAGGTCTTTTATAAACGAAGAAAAATCATTCCGTTCATAATCCGAACTACGCATTACAGGATGATAATGTAGTTCGGCATGTTCGCTTTTTACATTACCATGCAACTCCATACATTTGTAGCTACCGCTAATGGTAACTGGCAAAATCTCAGCGCCCTCGTTAAATAACAACTTAAGGCTTCCTGGTTTGAATGGTCCCATTTTCGGTCCTTTGCTTCGGGTGCCTTCCGGAAAGATAAAAATAGGGTTCTTATCTTTTTGATGAATCCGTTCATTGATTCTCAATGATGATTCCCTTAGCTTTTTTCGATTGATAAAAATACAATCTAGCGCCTTCATCCAGACACTTATGATTGGCCATTTCTGCATTTCATGTTTAGCAATAAAGCCAACCGTAAATGGAAGAGATGCAACATAGATGGGAATATCGAAACTTCCCTGATGATTTGAAACGACCACTAAACCTGACTGAGGTTCAGGTATATTTTCTTTACCGTAAGCGGTATAACTAACCCCATTTACACCCAGAATAAATTGAGCCCAACTACTGCTCACTTTATAAACATATTGTTTGATTGCACTGTTGGCTCCAAAAAGTCTTAATATATAATATGGCACAAAAAAGAGGATACTTACCATTAAGATCGCCCAGAATGTGAAATAGAAGAAGATAGTTTTTAACATGCCTAATAATGTATTTTTTTTTGCAACCGGATTGCGAACAAGGTGTCCTATCGAGCCGCAACGGAACTATGTTTTAGTTGAATATACGACTTATTACATAGCGGTCTCTTATTGTAATAAAAATGGCGAAGTTTGGAGACTTCGCCATTCGGGGAGAGTTATTCTTCAGTGAATTTCTCCGTTTCCTTTATACAAGCTTTCTGAGCCTTAATAATGTCTTTATATATATTTCGATCTTGTTCCGATTTATCCAAAGCATCAAATGCGCTTACCGCTTTAATGAAATACTTCTTAGCATCTAATGGTCGACTAATCAACATGTTTACATCACCAACAGTTAGATAATCCATAAAGTCGGGATTTTCCTTTTGCTCTATCAGCTCAATAACCTTCATCAGGCTCACTTCAGCTTTAGCTTTGTGTTTTTCAGCAAAACTTACCGGCAAATGATAATCCGTATAAAGCAATAGATGGGTGATCGCCTTACTTTTAAGGTAAATTATATTGTCTGGATCTAAGGTTAAGGCCTCATTAAAGTTCTTTAGCGCTTCTTGCTCTTTTCCTTTCGTATTCTGAACAGCCAATCCCTTGTAATAATATCCTTCTGCATTTTCAGGTGCCAATTTAATGGCAGCATCAGCGTAAACAGACAACTCCTCAAAATTCTTAGCTCTTAACAAACACTGACAAGCTAAAAGAGTAAGCTCTATGTTTTCAGCATCGTTTTTTAATTCAACAACTATTTTGTTTAATGTTGGCTTTACCTTACCAGAATAATACAAAACTTTAAGGCTTGCATAAGTTTCTCCTTTCATCACGTCCTTTTTCTCCATCTTCTCTTTACTCATTCATTTCAAAGACTATATCTGTATCTAATACCTTATTAGTTAGTATTGTTCATCTTTAAAGGTGGCAAAGTTACAAATTGAAAGTCTCATTATAGCTTTTAGTGCTCGCTATTTGCCCAACTATGTTAAAAAACTTACTCTAATAAACTAATTCACAAGGTTAGAGCTAAAATTCTAAAAAAGATATATTTGTTGATTGAATGGTAGGCAAGCATTTCAGCCGCCAATCTTTATTAATAAGGTTCGCTTTTCATGATAAAAATTATTTTTCTGGCTGATACTCATTTGGGATTTGATTATCCACTCCGACCAAAAAAGGAGAAACGGAGAAGAGGAACAGATTTCTTTAAGAACTTTGACGAGGTTCTGACATATGCCAAAAACATGAAGGCTGACCTGGTAATCCATGGAGGCGACCTATTCTACAGAACGCTGGTTCCTGCGCCCATCATAGATATGGTTTATGAGCGGATTTTTGATTTTGCACAAACAGGCATTCCAATAGTTATAGTACCTGGTAACCACGAAAGTTCCCGATTACCAGCTTCACTATTTATGCAACATCCCAAAATTCATTATTACACCAAAGCGCAATCGTTCAGATTCACATTTAAAGAAGTTAATTTTGATATTGCAGGTTTTCCATGCATCCGAAAAAATGTGCTTTCAAAATTCCCTGATGTTGCCAATGAAATTGAGCCACTGTTAAGAACACAGAGTGTAAAAATACTCTGCATGCATCAATCAATTGAGGGAGCAAAGGTTGGTCCTTCCGATTTTACTTTTCGAAAGAGTAAAGATGTGATTCCTATCGAGGATTTACCCACGACTTATAACTTAATACTCTCAGGTCATATTCATCGTGCTCAAACACTGCGCTCGATTAACAATACACCTATTATTTATCCAGGCTCAATTGAACGAACAGCGTTTGCAGAGAAAGACGAACATAAAGGTTTCTATGAGATTGACTTTGATACTAACCTAGAATGCACTTACCGGTTTGTGAATCTGAAAACCCGACCAATGATTGATATTCTCCTTGAAAGAGACAACTACACAACAAACACATTGAAAAATGACATTCTTGACCAAATCAAGAATTTTCCATCCGACAGTATTGTTCGTTTTAAGATGGACAACCCGGCAAACCTCCACTTATTGAATGTTAAACTTCTTGATGCTCTAATTCCGTCCACAATGAATTATCAGATAACTGGATTCAGAGATAGATCATATGAGCGGACAGATTAGACCTTAAGTTAGCCTTGTACGAAGATTTGCACCCCTTATTCCATCAGCTTTATTGAATTACTTCATTTCAGCACTACACAAAAACTCAACACTTCTCTCACAGCAGACTGACCACCATTTTGTAGGCAACAAAAAAGAATGGTCCCTAGTAAATAACATTTATAAATCCCGAGTCTTGGTGGAAGTTGCCCTTTAGGTCTTTAAACTTTATTATCCAAACATAAGAATCTGAAGGTACAAGATTACCTCCTTTAGACCTACCATCCCATCCAGTTTCATAGTTGTTGGTTTCAAAAAGCAACTCACCAAAGCGAGAATAAACCGACAAATAATAATGCTCCGACATGAGGTTTGTACCAATTGGTTTAAAGATGCTATTATCCGGAATTTTGCTAAAGGGATTAATGGCATTGGGAAAATAAACTGTTTGAATCCCTTAAGTGAATGTAATTTCTATTTCACATCAAACTCTTGAATCGTTGTAGGAAAAGATAGCGAATCGCTATGGAGATAGAGTGTACGATCTTTTATTTCAATTTCATTGGTTTTATCAATTGCTAATTGCCATTCATCCTGGGAGTCAATTGTCCGGGTTTCTGGCGAAGAACCACATCCTGTGATAAAAAGAATGGAAGTAATTATTAAGGCATTTTTTAGCATCTCTGATAAATTTATCATGGTTCTATAACTTTAATGGTTTCACGCAAATGAATATGCCTGCTCGAAGCTCCTATCATAATTCTGAACTCTCCCGGCTCAACAATTTGCTGGAGGTTTATATCGAGCATACTCAGTAATTCCGGGGTAATCTTAAATGTAATTAGTTTCGATTCACCGGCTTTCAGGTGAATTCGCTGGAAGCCTTTGAGTTCCATCACCGGACGAGCTACCGAGGCAAACAAATCACGGATGTACAACTGAACAACCTCGTCGCCGGCATATACCCCCGTATTCGTAAGCTTGAAGCTTACTTCAATACTTTCGGTCGCTTTAATTTCTGACTTCGACAGATTTATATCGCTATAGGCAAAATCAGTATAACTCAATCCATATCCAAATGGGAAAAGCGGATGACCTGTCATGTTCATGTAATCATCTGCGCGACCAGTTGGTTTATGGTTATAATATAAGGGAAGTTGAGCCTCGGCTACAGGAAAGGTTATTGGTAATCGCCCGGCAGGATTGTAATCACCAAATAAAACATCAGCAACCGCATGACCTCCTTCGTTGCCAGGGTACCAAACATCCAGAACAGCCGGAACTTCATTCATCCATTCGTTCATCACAACAGCACTCCCTCCTACAATTACCACAACCAGAGGCTT